>JAZDJF010000101.1:0-4813 GCA_043804165.1 Nitrospirota bacterium | reverse complement strand
AAGGTCTTTAGACATTGCAACAGCCTCTTTTGTCGGTTCGGTTATCTTGAAAACAGACAGCCTGTCAACAGAAGCCCATATCAGGTCAAGGACATCGTCAAGGCGTGAGGCAAGGGCATGTAAATCTTCTCTGTCTATGGGAGTGATAAAGGTCTTGTTGAGCTTTTTCATGATGTCATGCGTCAGCATGTCGCCGTCCTGCTCAACCTCGTATATCTCCTTTGCCCTTGCCTCAATATTGTCAAAGTTTTCCATGAGGGCGACAAGGAGGGTAGCTGCCTTTGTGACATTTAATGCAGCCTTATCGAATATCTCGAAAAAGTCTATTTCTTTAGGAAAGAATTTCATATCTGTTTTTGTTATTTAATAGCATATAAGAAACAAAAGCATGATGTCAAACAAAACCTGAGACAATTCGCACTTGACCAAAATGCTCCTTAAAATTTACAATTATTACTTGCAGGGCCCATAGCTCAGCTGGTAGAGCTACCGGCTCATAACCGGTTGGTCCCAGGTTCGAGTCCTGGTGGGCCCACCAACTGATTTGGCAAAGCGAAATCAGAGTTAAGAGTGAAAAGTTAGAAGTTGAAATTTAATTTTTCTTAACTCCTGACTCTATAACTCTCACCTCTTAACTTTTTGCAGTCGGAGGGTGCGTGCAGGAAAATATAAGACTACTTATCGAACTTCAAGAAGCGGATTCCACTATCATAAGAAAAAAAGCTGTTATTGATTCGCTGCCTTCTAATCTCTCGTCAGTTGAGAAATCTTTTAAAGAAACCCAGTTTCTCTATGAAAAAGAAAAACAGAAATGCGAACTTCTTGAGAAGAAAAAAAAGGACAAGGAGAGGGGAATTGAGGATATAAATGAGAGGGTAAAGAAAATAAAGGCCCGCGCATCAGAGATAAAAACCAACAAGGAATATCAGGCGCACCTTAAAGAGATAGAAACCATAGAGAAAGAGCGGTATGCGATAGAGGATGAGATACTCTCCGTCATGGAGGCAATTGAGGCTGCAGCCAAAGAGGTAAAAGCTGAAGAGATTAAAATGAAAGCCGAAAAAGATAAGGTAGAGGCATTCAGAAAAGAGGTTGAGAAAGAGATAGCAAAAGCAGAAAAGGAACTGGGAGACCTCAAGGTCAGGCGCATAGCGATAGTCGATAAGATTGACCCTGATGAGTACAGTAATTATATGGCCTTGCTTGAAAAATGCAATGGGCTTGCGGTAGTAGAGGCAAGGGATGAGATATGTCAGGGCTGCAATATGAACATACCGCCGCAGATGTTTGTTGAGCTAAGAAAAAATACAGAGACCATTCAGTGCCAGATGTGCGACAGAATCCTTTACTGGAAAGAAAGGGGCGAATGAGAGAAGGTGTTTTGTACTGTGACGGGGCATCCAGCGGTAATCCCGGGGAATCAGGCATTGGCGCAGTCCTTCTCCTTAAAGACAAGACGTACGAGATATCGGAACACATCGGAACAGCAACAAATAACATTGCAGAATACACGGCGCTTATAAAGGGGCTTTCCAGAGCAAGAGCGTTGAAGATAGAAAGCCTGAAGATCTTTCTTGATTCTGAACTTATCGTGAAACAGATTGAAGGAAGCTACAAGGTAAAAAGTGAAAATCTGAAAGCGCTGTATCATGAGGCGCTTTCGCACCTGAAGTCTTTTAAGGCTTACACCATAAGTCATATCCCCAGAGAACAGAACAAAAAAGCAGATTCCCTTGCGAAAAAAGCAGCAGCCAAAACCTCTTGTTGAATTATTTTTTTGTTTTATTTTATAATTAATAAAAGTTATGGGAATGGAAGACCATAAGCTAAAGGTTTTCTGCACAGTTGCGGAGACAAAGAGTTTTTCCAAGGCAGCTGAGACAATACATCTCACACAGCCTGCTGTCAGCCTTTTAATCCAGGCAATTGAGGAGACATATGAGACTAAACTCTTTGACAGGGCAAACAATACAGTCACCCTCACGCCTGCAGGCGAGATGCTCTATAACTATGCAAAGGAGATACTTAACCTTTATGCTGCTGCTGGAAAGAACATCGGCGAAATAACAGGTTTTGTGAAAGGCAGCATAAGGGTAGGCGCAAGTTCAACCATAGGAAACTACCTCCTGCCCGGAGTCATCGCAGCCTTCAGAAAGACACACCCGAAAATAAAAGTTCACCTCCTTATCGGCAACACAAAGCGGGTGGTGGAGCTCTTGAACGCCGGCGGAATTGATATTGGACTTGTAGAGGGAGATGTCACAGGGCAGAAGATGATTGTTGATAAACTTGTCACTGATGAGCTTGCGCTGATCGTGCCTCCGCTTCATCCATTGGCAAAAAAGAGAAATATCTCTATCTTTGAAATTACGAAAGAACCTTTCATATTCAGAGAGGAAGGGTCAGGCACAAGACAGGTAATAGAAAAATACCTCGGCAAATACAGCATCACTCCTCAGAATATGATGATTTCTATGGTTTTGGGGAGCACAGAGGCAATAAAGGAATCGGTTGAAAATGGCATGGGCACCGCCATTGTGTCAAGATGGGCTGTAAGAAAAGAACTCAAATACAGAACTTTAAAGCCTTTGAGCTTTAAAGAAGAGAAAATGCTGAGGGATTTCTCCTTAATATTCCAGCAAAAGGCGATATTATCCCATGCAGTGGATGAGTTCCTGTCGTATCTTAAGGCTTATCCTTTTGACAACCTTCTTTCGCTGTCTGAATAGACACGATAATCCATCTCCGAAAATAGTTTGTCTTTATTCTCAATCTCAAAGAGCCGCGCCTCGTTTATATCGCCTTTCCTGATTGCTGCGTATAAACCGTTAAACCTCTCAATATGCTCAGAGAGCCTCTTTGAAGCATATTCGGCTGCTGCCCCTGTTTTTATTATAAATGCCCAGTCACTATACTGTGACAGAAGAACTTCTCTTGCAGCCTGATTAAGCGCCCTCTTCAGCAAACCATCAGCCTGCGGGAACATATTTGCAAGCTCTATCATTTTTTCGACTGCCCTGTGCAGATGCCTGTAAATCCAGCTGTTTGAACTGTTAAGCCACACCTCGTTATACCCTTTATAACCCCAGCTTGACATTGAAGGTGTTATGTATTGGAACCTAAAATCCCCGCCAGAAAATCCCCCCATCCCCCCTCTACGAGCCATGGCTTTGCAAAAGGGAGGTGAGGGGGGATTAGGTTCACTTAGATATTCTGTTGGCGTGATTGTCCTGAAAACATCCTGTGTGCCGGCAATCCTTCTCATAAGGGAATCAAGCCAGTCCGGGCCTTCAAACCACCAGTGCCCGAAAAGTTCGGTATCATAAGGAGCTGTTATCACGGGCTTAAACCCCACTGTATTGTACAGAAACTCTATCTGGCGTTTCTTGCTGGACATAAAGTTTTCAGCATGCTCTTCTGCTTTAGCTAACGCCTGTTTTCTTACATAAGGCATCTTATCCTCTGTCTTGCCTGTTATCCGATAGTATTTTATTCCTGTATATGTTCTTATGCCGTCGGGATGTATGTGTGGTTTGACATAATCTATCGGCAGGTCAAATCCGGCATCTCTGTAAAAATCCCTGTAAGCAAAATCTCCGGGATAGCCTTCTATTGAACTCCAGACCTGTTTTGATGACTCAATATCCCTTCCGAATGCAATAACTCCTGAAGGGCAGGACACAGGCTTGTATACGCCGTATCTCGGCGTGGGCATTCCGTTCAGTATCCCATGTGTATCCATAAAAAAGAATCTTATGCCTGTTTCTGCAAGCAATCTGTCTGCACCGTTATAATAGCCGCATTCAGGCAGCCATATTCCGGCAGGCGCTTTTCCGAAGTTTTTTATGTGATTCTCCTTTGCAACCCTTATCTGAGCCCTTACCGCCTGAGGATAAATACTCAGGACAGGCAAATATGAGTGAGTGGCAGCAGTGGTTATAATCTCAGCCTTTCCTGTTTCCCCCAATCTTTTAAAGGCAGCAGTCAGGTCTTTTTTGCAGGACTCTTCGTATAGAAACTTGACTCTTTTGAATCGGTTGTTATACATCCTTACAAGAGGCTCAAATGATATATCACCTCTGGTCCTCAGAAGCTCTTTTTCTGAAAGCTCAATGAGATTGTTTATATATCTCAGATACCTTTCTCTTAGAAAAGAATCATTGAACATTTCAACAAGCGTCGGGCTCAGAGAGAGTGTAATTCTGAAATCAATATTATCGTTCAGAAGCCTGTCAAATACATCAATTAGAGGCATGTAGCTCTCTGTGATTGCCTCGTAAAGCCAGTTTTCCTCAAGAAAATATTCGTGTTCAGGATGCCTGATATAAGGCAGATGGGCATGGAGGATAAGGATAAGATAGCCTTTGTGCATTACTTCCTCTTAAACATCCTCTTTAAATCATCCAGTGAAAAGAAAATTCTTGTCGGCCTTCCGTGAGGGCACTGGTCAGGGTGCTCTGTGTTTTCAAGGTCAGAGAGAAGCTGCGAGACCTCTGACTGGTTCAGTATCTCTTTCCCGCGAACAGACTTGTGACATGCAATCCTTGATGCAATCTCTTCTTTTATGCTTCTGTCCGGCCTGTCTCCCTCTATGATTGCTGATGCGGCATCTGAGAGTATTCCTCTCAGGTCAGCCCCGGCAAGCGCATCAGGAAGCGAACGGATAATTATCGCGTCATGTCCGAAGTCATCAATCTCAAGACCAAGCTCATATAGGAGAGTTTTGTTTTCAAGGATAACCATGTATTCCTTATGCGAAAGATTTACCTGTCTTGGGAAAAGCATCTGGTGCGAGTCCAGATTTATTTTCTTA
>JAZDJF010000100.1:0-2677 GCA_043804165.1 Nitrospirota bacterium | reverse complement strand
GCGCTGTTGCACAACTTCTTTCAAGGAGTTTTTATCCGATGATGCTCATATCATGTTCTGCTGCGCTTTTTTCTACGATGGCAGGGCTTTATCTTTCGTATCAGTTTGACCTCTCGCCGGGCGGCACAATCGTCCTGGTAGTCACAGCGCTCTTTTTCGCAGCGTTTTTGAGGGCGAAGAGATAACATTCTTTATATCCATCTTTGCATTTTGCACTCCGAATTTAATAATATAGAATATGCCTAAAGGCAAAAAGAAGAGCAAGAGGCCGGGCTGGGATCAATACTTTATCGGCATAGCCAAGGCTGTCTCAACAAGGGCTACATGCCTCAGGCGCAAGTACGGCGCTGTGATTACTAAAGACAATATTATCGTGAGCACAGGATATAACGGCGCTCCTGCAGGCATGAAGGATTGTCTTGAGGTCGGAAAATGCACGAGAAAGGAACTTCAAATCCCTCACGGCGAAAGATACGAACTCTGTCACAGCGTTCACGCAGAGACAAATGCAGTAATACGCGCAGCAGTTCATGAACTTGAAGGCGCAACTATATATATATCAGGAGCCGATGACGGTGCTGATGAATGCCATTCAGAGCCGTGCATGATGTGCAAAAGGATAATACTCAATGCACGGATTGCAAGGGTGGTTTATTCGGATGGAAACGGTAAGTTCCATGTAATAAATCCTAAAGAGTGGCTTAAAAAGAGGGTTTGAGGTGGGAATATTTAGTCAATTAAGATGGCAGGATATTCTGGACATTATTCTCGTGTCCTTTCTCCTTTACCGCCTGCTTCTGTTTATAAAAGGCACAAAGGCTGTTCAGATGCTTATAGGCCTCGGTGTATTGATGCTTGCATCTCTCCTGTCAGGTTATACAGGCCTTTACACAATAGACTGGATAATACAGAGTTTCTGGGCGCAGATAGTGATAGCGCTTATAGTGCTCTTCCAGCCTGAGATCAGAAGGGCGCTTGCGCGGATGGGCGAGACGCCGTTTTTGCAGTCATTCACCTCAGCTGAGGAACTCAAATCTCTGGAAGAGATAGTCAAGGCTTCCGTTGCCCTTGCAAACAGAAAGATTGGCGCATTGATCGTTATTGAGCGTGAAACAAGCCTGAATGAATTTGTTGAGATAGGTACATCGCTTGATGCAAGGGTTACGCGTGAAATACTCCTCAGCATCTTTCATCCTTCATCTCCAATACACGACGGAGCGGTTGTTATAAAAGGGAACAGGATTGTTGCAGCAGGTTGTTTTCTGCCTATCATGCTCAGATCTGAGGTTGATAAAGCTATGGGGACAAGGCACAGGGCAGGACTCGGACTTACAGAAGAAACAGATGCGGTTGCTATTATAGTTTCTGAAGAAACAGGCAATATCTCTATGGCTGTCGGCGGAAAGCTTGAAACCCATATTGACATGGGGACTCTCCGTGATATATTAACGGATATGTTCACATCTCGGAAGAAGGCGGCACAATGAGAAGGCGATTGCTTGAGAATTTCGGATTGAAAGTTACTGCGGTTGTCATGGCAATAATCTTGTGGTTTTTTGTTATCTCAAAGGGACAGTCTGAGATATCAATTGATGTTCCTATGGAACTTAAAAATATACCGCAGGGGTTTGAGAGTGTTAAGCAGGGAGTGAAATCTGTAAATGTGAGCCTGAAAGGACAGGATAGAATTCTTAGGAATATGAAGCCTTCTGATGTAAGAGTTCATGTGGATTTGAGCAAGGCAAAAAAGGGGAAAGGAATATACTATATAAACAAGGCTGATGTTAAAATCCCCTCTACAATTAACATTGCAGGCATAACCCCCTCGTCTGTATGGATTGTGCTGGAAGAGACGATTATTAAGGCCGTGCCTGTAAATGCAATTATAGCTGGCAGTCCTAAAAAAGGGTTTGTTGTGAGTTCTGTAGAGGTTTTGCCTAAGGATGTGGCCATTGAGGGCGTAAGGACAGAGACAGGCAAGGTAAAATTTCTGAGGACCGAGCCTGTTGATATTTCAGACGCTGATAAAACTTTTACGCAGACTGTGCGCATTGATATGGCCGGCAGGAATATAAGGACTGATATGCAGGAAGTCAGCGTGAAGGTTGTTATAAAAAGAAAGTGAACAGTGTAAGTGATTAGTGTAAGTAATCGGAACTGACAACTGACACTGACACTAAAAACTGACACGAAGACGGAGCTTTTATATGAAATTATTTGGTACTGACGGCATAAGAGGCAGGGTAAATAAGCATCCAATGACTCCTGAAAATGTGCTCAGGATCGGAATGGCAGCAGCTAAGGTTCTGAGGAAAAAGCACGGCAGGAATATGGTTCTGATAGGAAAGGACACAAGGCTTTCAGGGTATATGATAGAAAGCGCCCTTACCTCCGGAATTTGCTCAATGGGGATGAACGTAACGCTTGTGGGGCCTATACCGACTCCCGGCGTGGCATTTCTTACAAGGGCCTTGAGGCTTGATGCAGGGATTGTGATATCAGCATCGCACAATCCTTACGAGGACAACGGAATAAAGTTTTTTTCAGCTGACGGGTTCAAGCTTCCCGATGAAATAGAAAAGAGAATAGAAGAGCTTGTGGTGGATGACGGGCTTGGCACAAAAAGGACGTCAGGTTCTGATATAGGGAAGGCATACAGGCTTGATGATGCAACAGG
>JAZDJF010000099.1:0-7119 GCA_043804165.1 Nitrospirota bacterium | reverse complement strand
GTTTCCGTATCGCCGTGTCCCGGAAAGTGTTTGCCGCAAGCAGTAATGCCATGTGACTGAAATGTCTTTATCATCTCGCATCCGAAAAAAGAGACGCTCTCAGGGTCTTCTCCAAATGCCCTTGTTGAGATAATCGGATTTCTGGGGTTAGTGTTTATGTCCAGAACAGGGGCAAAGATTGTATTTATACCTGCATACCTCGCCTCAATCGCAATCGCTTTGAATACTTTTCTCAAAAGTTTTAACTGTGAACAGTGAACTGTGAACCGTGAACTGTCTTTTTTGATTGCAGACGCCACTGCCATTGCAGGCGGAAATATCGTGCCTCCTTCAATCTGCTGTCCTAATCCCTGTTCAAGGTCAGAGGCAATGATTAAACGATCATCCGCTTCCTTCTGAAGTTCACTTATCCCCCGCCTGACTGTGTTCAGTTCTCCTCCGAAAACAATGAACCCTGCAACGCCTTTTTTTACAAGCCTGAGATAATAGTTAAATTCCTTCTCAATATCCCTGCCGTTAAGGCGTGCGATTATGAATTTATAGAAGTTCATGGTGTATTATATCAGGAGAAAAGAAAATAGAGCAGTTGCTCAGTAGCGCAGTAGTGCAGTAGTTTTCGAGAAAGATTATTTGGGACTGCTGCTCTGCTGGTCTATTGCTCTGCTGCTCTCTGAATACTCTACTGTTCTGCTGCTCTTTGTTTAGCATTCATAGCATTAAAAAGGAGGGCTGATGGGTTTGTTTGACAGGCTGAAAGAAGGGCTTGCAAAAACAAGAAAAGGTTTTATTGAAAAAATTGAATCTGTTTTAATGCATGGAACGATTGACGAAGAAGTTGTCAATGAACTTGAAGAAATACTTATAACATCTGATATTGGAGTGTATGCCACGGCAGAAATTGTCAACTCCTTGAAAGACAAGATTAAAAAAGGCGAGGTCAAAGACAGCGTTTCAGCAAAGGAATTTCTGAAGAAGGAGATGACTGCCCTGCTCGGCTCTTCTTCGCCTGTTGTCCTGTTCGGTGAGAAGCCGTTTGTTATCCTTACAGTCGGTGTTAACGGCGTTGGCAAGACTACTACTATCGGGAAACTTGCAAGCAGGCTCAGGTCAGAGGGGCATTCAGTCCTGCTTGGAGCATCTGATACGTTCAGGGCTGCCGCAATAGAGCAGCTTGAGATATTGGCTGAAAGATCAGGCGCTTCTATCGTTAAACATCAGAGCGGTTCTGACCCTGCTGCTGTTGCGTATGATGCGATAGAGTCTGCAAAACATAAAAAAATTGACATTGTTATTATTGACACAGCAGGCAGGCTTCACACAAAAAGTCCTTTGATGGAGGAATTGAAAAAGGTTAAACGTGTTGTGCAGAAGTCACTGCCTCATGCCCCACAGGAGGTTCTGCTTGTTATTGATGCAACCACAGGACAGAATGCGTTAAGGCAGGCGCAGATTTTCAACGAGGCAGTCGGCGTTACAGGTATTGCGCTCACAAAACTTGACGGCACGGCAAAAGGCGGAATCGTATTTGCGATAAAAAAAGAACTCGGCATACCTGTGAGGCTTATAGGAATCGGCGAAGGGATTGACGACCTCAGGGATTTTGTTCCGGAGGAATTTGTAGAGGCGCTTTTTTCATAAACTCAATCCATATCGGCAGGGCTGCTCTTGAACCGGCCTCTTTTTTACCGATTGGCTTGTGGTTATTCCTTCCGACCCAGACACCAACCGCAAGCCTGTTAATTATAATTGAAAAGCGAGCCGTTTTTTTGTTAACATCTAAAATGCTGGAAGAACCCAAAAGGGCAGGACTGCTTCTCAGGAGCGTGGCAAAGACAATTGACCTAATAATTGTAGCTGCTGCGGCAGAGATGATACCGAGAGCGGGATTTTTTGCAGGACTTGCCTATCTGTTAATCAGCGACGGGCTTTTTAACGGTAAGAGTCTCGGGAAACAGCTTGCAGGATTAAAGGTTGTTTCCATTGCAGACGGTAAGGCGTGTTCAGTCAAAGAGTCAATATTGAGAAATCTCATGCTGTGTATCGGCGTAGCGCTATGGAGAATCCCATTAATCGGATGGGTTATTACGCTGCTTATAATTGCGTTTGAGTTCGTAATGCTTCTCGGGAGCAAAGAAGGGATGAGGCTTGGCGATGAGATTGCCAAGACAACTGTCATAGAAGAAACTAAAAGTTACAATACAGAAGGAGAAAAGAAATGTTCTTAAACAATATACTTGGTTTATTCTCAAATGATCTTGCTATAGACCTTGGCACTGCAAACACTCTCGTATTTGTAAAAGGCAAAGGGATTGTATGCGATGAACCCTCTGTCGTTGTTATAAGGAAGGATACTAAGAAACCTATTGCAGTCGGCGCCGAAGCAAAAAAAATGCTCGGCAGGACCCCTGCGAATATCATGGCTATAAGACCATTGAAGGATGGCGTTATAGCAGACTTTGATGCCACCAACGAGATGCTCAAGTATTTCATTGCAAAGGTGCATAACAGACGCAGTTTTGTATCGCCGAGGATAATCATAGGAACTCCATCAGGCATAACACAGGTTGAACAGCGTGCTGTAAAAGATGCGGCGCAGGCATCAGGCGCGCGGGAAGTCTACCTGATCGAACAACCAATGGCTGCTGCAATCGGTGTGGGGCTGCCTGTGGGTGAACCGGCAGGGAATATGATTGTTGATATTGGCGGAGGCACCACTGATATAGCGGTCATATCGCTTGACGGTATTGTATACAGCAAGGCTGTAAGGGTAGGCGGAGATAAGATGGACGAAGAACTCATCGCTTATATAAAACGCCGTTACAACCTCATGATAGGAGACAGGACAGCAGAACAGATAAAGATAGAGATAGGGTCCGCATACCCTTCAGACGGAGACGGTCACCGTGAGATGGAGATAAAAGGAAGGGATCTTATATCAGGTATTCCGAAAACCATAACCATAAATGAGGATGAAATACGGGAGGCCATTAGCGAACCTGTGAATATAATCCTTGACACAATAAAAGTCACCCTTGAGAACACACCGCCTGAACTTGCGGCAGACCTCGTTGACCGCGGAATTGTGCTTGCAGGCGGCGGAGCTCTTTTAAGAGGGCTTGACACTTATATAAGAGAAGCGACTGGACTTCCTGTAATAGTGGCAGACGACCCTCTGACCGCAGTTGTGAGAGGAGTCGGGGAGATGCTTGACGACTTTAAACTCCTAAGGAAGATAGCTATTAATTAATGCCAAAGAAAAGGCTTTTGCTTTTTTTTTCTCTTATCATTGTGTCATTCATTTTGATGACATACCAGATTAACAGGAAATTTTCCAATCCCCTGCGCCTTATAAGCTACCCTGTCAACATTGCGAATGATGTCATTAATTCTGCCTGCTCAACAATAAAAGGCGCCTTCAAAAAGATACAACTGCGCGATGAAGAAAACAGGAGATTGAGGGTGGAACTTGACAGCTTGCTTATGGAGCAGCAGAAATACAAGGAGGCAATTCTTGAGAATGCAAGACTCAGAGAAGTGCTTGCCCTGAAAGAAAAAGAAAAGAAATACGTAACTGCTGCACGGGTTATCTCCAGAGGCAATGACCAGTGGACAAACACGCTTGTAATAAACAAAGGCAGGCATGACGGCGTAGAAAAGGATATGACAGTGATAACCGGTAAAGGGCTTGTAGGCAAGGTTTTTTCCGCATTGAACTCTTACTCATATGTCCTTCTGCTCAATGATGTGAATTTTTCAGCGGCAATAAGGCTTCAGGAAAGCAGAACTGAAGGAATAATCTCAGGAACAGGTTCAAAGACCTGTATGCTGAAATATGTCTCTCACGAATATGAAGTAAAAAAAAACGAAATGGCGCTTACATCAGGGCTTGATTCTCTTTTCCCTCCCGGCATACCTGTCGGCGCTGTAACCAGAATCGCAAAAAAAGGCGCGGGTCCTTTCCAGAACATAGAGGTTACTCCGTTTCAGGACAGCACAAAACTTGAAGAAGTCGTGATAGTAGGGCGATGAGAAAAATTATCTTGCTCCTCTTAATATTCTCAGCGTTTCTTCTTGAGAGCAGAATATCAATTTTTGGCGCACAGCCCGATTTGGCAGCAGCTATTGCCTATTATTTCGGGTTAAAGAACGGAGAAACCAAGGGCATGCTGTTCGGTTCATTTATAGGGCTTATAGGCGACAGTCTTTCCGGAGGTATTCTCGGCCCCAATATCTTAGGGAAAGGCATGGTTGGCTTTCTTTCCGCTTTTATGTCAGGGAATTTTTTCAGGTGGACGCCGGTTCTTGGAGTAATAGGCATTTCCCTATTGACTGCTCTCAACGGCATAATTGTATTCCTTTCTAAAACCCTATTTGAGCATATGCCTACTTCTATTCCAAGCGCAATATCCATAATATTTACCGCTGCACTCATAAATTCTTTATTCGGCATATTCATGAGGCCTCAAAATGAGCAATAACAGCAGAAACAGGATACTGCTGGCAAGTTACGTCATTGTCGGGTTATTCGCGCTGTTTGCAATCAGGCTGTGGCAGCTTCAGGTTCTTCAGGGAAAAGAATACAGAAAAATATCCACAGGAAACATGCTCCGTATAATTAAAATCCCCGCTCCAAGGGGAATAATATATGACAGAAACGGCGCTCCCTTGGTAAAAAATTTTCCACATTTTTACGCTTCACTCATGCCCGAGAATTTAAAACAGGTAAATATCCAGTATTTAGCTGATATTCTTGGAATCAATGCAGGTGATATTTATGCCAGAATAAACAAAAAAGCACTGAGTCAGTTTGAACCTATAAAACTTAAGGAAGAACTCACGTTCAAAGAAATAGCGGCGATAGAGGCAAGGCGCTCAGATTTTCCGGGATTGACAATTGACATTGACATGAGCCGTGAATATCTGTACGGAGATATCGGAGCCCATCTCATAGGGTATCTCGGTAAACTTAACCCTTCCCAGTCAAAAAATCCTGAATTCAAAGATGTGCCGCCGGAGGCATTTATAGGGCAATGGGGCGCAGAACTTCTTTTTGACAGGTCTTTGCGCGGGATACCCGGAGAAAGAATTATAGAAATTGACGCCATTGGAAGAGAGATAAAACTTCTGCAGGAGAATCCCCCTGTTACGGGAGAAGACTTAAAATTGAGCATTGACATTAATCTGCAGAAAGCTGCGGAAGATGCATTTGCAGGAAGAGCAGGCGCAGTGGTTGCTTTGAAGCCTGACACAGGAGAAATACTCGGGCTTGTGAGCAGACCGTCTTTTGACCCGAATCTGTTTGCGCGCGGTATAAATTACAGTCAATGGGCAGAGTTGATTCAGGATAAAAAAACGCCTATGTTGAACAGGGCGCTCCAGAGTCAGTATCCGCCTGGTTCAACATTTAAGATTGTCACAGCAATTGCAGCGCTCAATGAAGGAGTAATCACACCCGACACAAAAGTTACCTGCACCGGAGGAATAACCTACGGGAAGTGGCGGTTCGGCTGCTGGAAAAAGGGAGGGCACGGGACAATCTCTCTGCACCGGGCTATGGTTGAATCATGCGATGTTTATTTTTATGAAGCAGGAAAACGTCTCGGAATAGACAAAATTGCAGAGTATGCAAGAAAACTCGGACTCGGAAGCGAGACAGGGTTACAACTGGTAAAAGAGCGCTCAGGACTGATACCGGACACCAAGTGGAAGCATGAGAAGAGAAACCAGCAGTGGTATCTCGGTGAGACATTCAATGCAGCAATAGGTCAGGGTTATGTGGCCGTCACGCCGATGCAGATGGCTCAACTCATGAGCATCGTTGCCAATGGAGGTTTAATATACAGGCCTGTAATGGTTAAGGCAGAGGCGCCGTTACAGCCTGTTGCGAGTGTGGATATAAAACCTCAGGTTCTTGACCTTGTAAGAGACGCCCTTTACGGTGCTGTAAATGAAGGCGGCGGGACAGGCGGCGCGGCAAAATCATCTATTGCAACCGTTGGAGGGAAAACAGGCACTGCGCAGGTAGTAAGCATAAGAAAAAGCTCTCATCACCTGCCTGAAAAATTTCGCGACCATGCATGGTTTGTAGCATTTGCGCCTGTAGAAAAACCCGCTATTGCATTATGCGTATTTGTTGAGCATGGCGGTCACGGCGGCGGAGCCGCAGCTCCTATTGCAAAACTGGCAATAGAAGCATATCTGAAAAATGAAAAATTAAAAATGGAAAATTAGAGGTTCTTTCTCATATTGAGCAGGTAAATTATAATAGATTGTCATTCCAGCTTGTCTGGAATCCTTCCTAAAGAAAGATGCTGGACAAGCCAGCATGACAAAGAGAGGTATTTTCAGGTGAAAGATTAAACGTGGTGACATTCTAAGTGCAGATGCGAATAAACAGGCGGTTGATTAAAAATTTTGACTGGGGCACCTTCTTCATAGTGATCCTTCTGTCTATTATAGGCATAATGACAATATATAGCGCCACACGCCCCTTGCTTCCCCATGAACAGCCAAATTATCACATAAAGCAGATTTACTGGCTGCTGATTGGAATCACAGCGCTGTTTTTTATCGTGAGCTTTGATTATATCTGGTTAAGCAGGTTTGCTTATCCGGTATATGCTATAGGCATAGTCCTGCTTTTAGTTGTCCTCTTCGCAGGGAAAACAGGCATGGGAGCGCAAAGATGGCTGTCTATCGGGCCGCTTTCTTTTCAGCCGTCCGAAATATTCAGGCTAATGTTCATAATAGTCATAGCGCGGCATTTCATGAAACTCAGCGGCACAATGGGATTGATCTCTATTATAAAAATTTTTCTGGCGTTCATGTTTATCCCGCTAATAATCTTGCTCAAGCAGCCCGACCTCGGCACCGCAGTTGTTCTATTAATAATGTTTTTATCGCTCAGCATTGTGAAGGGATTGCAGAAAAAAGTTGGCGTACTGCTAATTATACTCGGAGTGATCTCAATTCCATTTCTCGGCAATATAATGTGGGAAGGGCTGAAAGATTATCAGAAAAGCAGGATTGTTGCATTCATGGAGCCTGAGGCAGATCCGGCAGGAATCGGCTATCACATAAACCAGTCAAAGATTGCAATAGGCTCAGGCGGTATTCTTG
>JAZDJF010000098.1:0-2445 GCA_043804165.1 Nitrospirota bacterium | reverse complement strand
CCTTGGTTGTGAATGCGTTGTCAACTCCGCCTTTTCTCTTCACCATCTTTGAAAATGCCTTAGAGCTGTATTTCGGAGTGCCTTTGAACATCATATGCTCAAGCAGATGGCTTATGCCGCTTTTTCCCGCAGGCTCATCCCTTGAGCCAACCCGATACCATATCTGGAATGTTGCCAGAGGAGCCTTATGGTCTTCAATGACAAGAACCTTTAGCCCGTTGTCAAGTTTATACTCATTTACCTCTGCGCTGAGGGATAGGGGGATAAGGAGAATGATGAATATTAAAACTGCCAGTTTTTTCATGATTTTAATGATATCATAACATGGAGAAAGGGTTATATAGCACTAAGCGATATGATTTAACGGTGCCTTATCTCATCAGCAGTCATGTCGAACTCAAGCTCGCCTCTCATTGATTTTATCTTTTCTATTTTCTTTTTCCTGAACGCCTTCATGAGTTGATCATATCCCAGCGTATTCAGCACATCTTTTTTCTCAATCCATCCCCTTCTTGCAATAGAAACGCCGTAAGACATATACTCAAACTGGCTTGTGAGGTGGGCGTCTGTGCTTATGACAAACTTAATCCCAAGTTCCTTCGCCTTCTTTGCGTGGATATCATTGAGGTCAAGTCTCAGCGGGTATGCATTTATCTCAAGAGCGGTTCCAGTCTCCTTTGCAATTTTAAGAATATAGTCCATATCTACCTCATAAGGGTCTCTCTCTCCAATAAGCCGACCTGTTGGATGCGCAATCACAGATACATAGGGGTTCTTCATTGCCGAGACAAGCCTTTTTGTCATCTGCTCTTTGCTCTGTCTGAACCCGGAATGTATTGATGCAACGACAATATCCATCTTTGCAAGGACTTCATCAGAAAAATCCATCCTGCAGTCGCTTCTTATATCAACCTCAATCCCCATCAGGATTTTAAAGCCCTTGAGTTTTTTATTGACAGCGTCTATTGTTTTTTTCTCTTCCATCAGCCTTTCCTCATTCAGCCCCCTTGCAATGCCGAGCCCTTTTGAATGGTCTGTAATCGCTATATACTCATATCCCTTTTCTTTTGCCGCACTGATAAGTTCTTCAACAGTATGGCTGCCGTCGCTCTGATTTGTGTGGACATGAAGATCTCCTTTTATGTCTGCAAGCTCAATTAGTTTAGGAAGGGCATTATTCAGGGCAGCCTCAATCTCTCCCGTGTCTTCCCTCATTTCAGGCGGGACGTATTGAAGCCCGAGTATGTTATAAATGTCTTCCTCGTTTTTGCCTCCAAGTTTTTTGTTGTCCTTTTCCCTGAATATGCCGTATTCGTTTATCTTAAGCCCTTTCTTAACTGCCATCGCTCTTAAACGAATATTGTGCTCTTTGCTGCCAGTAAAATAGGCGAGCGCTGCTCCGAAAGATTCTTCTTCAACTACCCGCAGGTCAACCTGAATTCCCTCCCTCGTTATAATGCTTGACTTTGTCGGCCCCTGCATCAGCACTTCTTTTACACCAGGAAGGTGTACAAATGTTTTCATGACATCATGCGGATTGGATGAGGTTATCAGAATATCAATGTCCCTTACAGTGTCTTTCATCCTTCGCAGGCTTCCTGCAACGCTTATTTTTTTAACAGGCGCATTTTTCTTAAGGTATTCCACAATATCAGAGGCAATTGGCAACACCCTGCCCAACGGCTGTCTTTCTTTGCCGCGCCTGAGCATCTCAATCCCTCTGATTATATTTTCCTCTGTCTTTTCCTTTATCCCCGGCAGTCCGGCAAGCTTATGGTCTCTGGCGAACTTCTCAAGCTCGTCAATGTTTTTTATTTTCAGTCTTTCGTGAAGGAGCTTTGCTGTTTTTGGCCCAAGGCTTGGCACAGAAAGGAGCTCAGCAAGACCTTCGGGAACCTCTTTTTTCAGGTCTTCATAACTTGTGACTTTTCCCGTTTTTAAGTATTCCTCAATCTTGTCAGCGAGGTCTTTTCCTATGCCGGGTATTTCAAGGAGTTCTTCTCTGCTCAGGTCTGCAATGTTTTTTGCATGTCCCTCGATGTTCTGCGCAGCCCTTCGGTATGCCCTGATGCGAAACGGGTTTTCGCCTTTTATCTCAAGCAGGTCAGCAATCTCATTGAATATCCGGGCTATTTCCTGATTCTTCATGAGTAAAGTATAGCAGAAGAAAAATCCTGTGTATTCAAGCAAAGCAGGATATAATATCTTCGCTCATTAATTACCTATTTGTCATTCCGGCTTGTCCGGAATCCTTCTGAAAGATTCCCGACGTGGCGGGAATGACAGAAGTGACAAATCAGGAACTATCGGCAAAATAAAACCGCTCAAATACTATATCCTGTTTTGCTTGTGAGAAGCGTAGAATGAATGGTGCCGAAGGCGGGATTTGAACCCGCACAGCCTTTCGACCACTAGACCCTGAACCTAGCGCGTCTGCCAGTTTCG
>JAZDJF010000097.1:0-3465 GCA_043804165.1 Nitrospirota bacterium | reverse complement strand
TATCCTGTCCGTTACGCGCGCCTTTATCTCAATCTGCCCTCTCCTTGAACTGACCTTTATTTTTTCACCATCCTTTATTTTAGCTTTTTTAGCATCCTCTGTGTTTATCTCAACATAAGGCTCGCCTGCGTGCTTTTCAATAGGTGCGACTCTCCGCGTCATGGAACCGCCGTGATACTGGAAAAGGTTTCTTCCTGTTGTAAGGATAAATGGGTAATCACTATCTGTAACCTCTGCAGGAGGAACATGCTTTACTGGAGTAAATGAGACCTTGCCGCGTGGGAACCCTGCCTTGTACAGATATTCAGTTCCGGGATGGTCTTTTGTGGGACAAGGCCAGTGGATGCCATGGGTGCGTATCCTGTTGTAGGATATGCCTGAAAGCGCCGGCCATACACTGCCGAGTTCTTCAGATATCTCTTCAACAGAAGAGTATTTCATGGGGTATCCTATCCTGTTGGATAATTCAGCAATTATCCATGAGTCCTCCTTAGCATCTCCGGGGGGCTCTACCGCTTTTCTTACAAGCTGGACCTTTCTTTCTGTATTTATGAAAGTGCCATTCTTTTCAGCAAAACAGGTCGCAGGCAGGACTACATCTGCAAGGGCTGCTGTCTCTGTAAGGAATATGTCCTGCACAACAAGGAAATCGAGTTCATCGAGCGCTTTTCGTGTATGGTCAATATTCGGGGCTGTGAGCATAGGGTTTTCGCCGAGTATATAGAGCGCCTTGAGTTTTCCTTTGAAGGCTGATTCTACCATCTCTGTTAATTCCAGCCCCTCTTTATCGGAAAGCCGGACTTTCCATGCATCCTCAAATTTCTTTTTGACCATCGGCATATCAACCCTCTGATAGCCGGGATATACATTAGGGAGACAGCCGGCATCGCAAGCGCCCTGCACGTTATTCTGTCCTCTGAGAGGACTTATTCCTGTATGCTCCCTTCCTATATTGCCTGTAAGAAGGGCAAGATTTGCTATTGCATTTACATTGTCTGTCCCATGAGTGTGCTGGGTAATCCCCATTGCGTAGAATATCCCTGCCTTTCTTGATCCCCCATAAAGCTTCGCAGCCTTTATTATCTCTTCCTCAGGAATTCCTGTTATCTTTGAGGCATTCTGAGGCGTGAAGGTCTCTATTGACTTTTTCCATTCATCAAAACCTTCGGTTCTTTCATTGATGAATTCATCGTTATGCAGTCCTTCTTTTAATATGACGTGCGCCATTCCGTTTAAAAGGGCTACATTACTGCCAGGATTCAGCCTTAAGAATATCTCCGAGAATCTTACAAGCGGAACTCTTCTTGGGTCTGCCACTATGAGTTTTGTCCCCTTGCGCAGGGCTTTCAGCATTCTGTTTGCGATAACAGGATGAGTTTCTTTTGTGTTGGAGCCGATTACGAAGATAACCTCCATCCCCTCAATCTCTCTTATAGAATTGGTCATTGCTCCTGATCCGAATATTGTAGCCAGACTGGCTACAGTTGGAGCGTGGCAGAGACGGGCGCAGTGGTCAACATTATTTGTCCCTACGGCTGCCCTCATAAATTTCTGGAACAGATAGTTTTCTTCTGTAGTGCCTCTTGCAGAAGAAAGCCCTGCTATTGAATCAGCGCCGTAACTCTCTTTTATCTCTTTCATCTTCGCAGAGATATAATCAAGCGCATCGTCCCATGATGCCTCTCTGAAGAGTTTGGAGTTTGGAGTTTGGAGTTCGGATACTTTTGACTTTTGACTTTTGACTTATCCTTCGGCTCTATTCTAATGAGCGGTTTCGTCAGCCTGTCGGGGCTGTTGATAAACGAATAGCCGAACCTGCCTTTAACGCATAGCCATCCCTCGTTCCATTTGTCTTCCTTTGAAGTCACTCTTATAACTTCATTCTGCCTTACATGAAGGGTGAGATTGCATCCTGTCCCGCA
Organism: Nitrospirota bacterium; assembly: GCA_043804165.1. Taxonomy (GTDB): domain Bacteria; phylum Nitrospirota; class Thermodesulfovibrionia; order Thermodesulfovibrionales; family UBA1546; genus UBA1546. Next base: position 1,543 of record JAZDJF010000097.1, on the reverse strand, counting down.
GTATGAGCATGTAGTGTCAATTTCCTTTATGTCTTTCTGTCTGCCGCGGAGCTGCCACATCTTCCCTGTCAAGGCGCCTGTCGGGCATACAGCCACACACTGTCCGCAGAATTCACAGTCAAGGTCTTTTTCAAATGTCGGGCATATCTTGGATTTAAACCCGCGGTATGCAAAATCTATTGCGCCCACGCCCTGTATCTCATCGCAGACCATTACGCATCTGCCGCAGAGGATGCATTTCTCCATATCCCTTTCAATAAAAGGATTGCCGTCCCTTTTTTCGTATATTCTTCTTTCCCCTCCGAACCTGTTTTCCTTTATGCCATAGAAATATGCGAGTTCCTGAAGCGTGCAGTCTCCTGCCTTTTCGCATACCATGCAGTCATTCGGATGGTCTGAGAGAATAAGTTCAAGCACTGTTTTTCTTAAATCCTCAAGAGTAGGTGTTGAAGTTGTTACTTCCATTCCCTCTGAAACAGGTGTTGTGCATGATGTGAGCGGTCTCGGAACCCCTTTTACTTCAATGATACAGAGCCTGCAGCCTCCAAACGGTGTAAGTTTCGGATGATGACAGAGTGTCGGTATCTCTATATTCAGCATCTTTGCTGCGTCTAATATAGTTGTGCCTTCTGCAACCTCTATTGTTTTGCCGTCAATAGTTAACCTAATCATGTTTTTCTCCATTTGTATTGGAGCAGTAGCGCAGTAGAGCAATAGTGCAGTATGTATTTTCTTCTACTGCTGCGCTGCTGTTCCGCTGTTCTGCTGAGCTAATCATTCCTTCCCCACTGCCTTGAACTTGCATACATCAAAACATGCCCCGCATTTAATGCATACCGCGGGGTCTATCTTGTGCGGTTTCTTTTTCTTTCCTGTTATTGCCTTTGCAGGGCACGCCCTTAAGCACGCTCCGCATCCGTTGCAGAATTCCTCAAGAATATAGTAAGTCAGCAGTTCTTTGCAGACTGCCGCCGGGCACTTTCCCTTTAAATGCGCCTCATATTCATCTCTGAAATATTTTATGGTGCTTAATATCGGGTTTGGCGCTGTCTGGCCAAGACCGCAGAGTGATGCAGCCTTAATATCAGTGCTGAGTTTTTCAAGAAGTTCTATGTCTCCCTCTTTCCCTTTGCCTTTGGTTATTCTGCTTAGAATCTCAAGAAGTCTCTTTGTCCCTATCCTGCACGGCACGCATTTCCCGCATGACTCCATCTGTGTAAACTGGAGAAAGTACTGCGCCATGTTAACCATACAGTTATCTTCATCGAGCACTACCATTCCGCCTGAGCCTACTATAGAGCCTACTTTTTCAAGTGACTCAAAATCAACAGGAGTATCAAGCATTTCCGCAGGAATACATCCGCCTGAAGGCCCTCCTGTCTGGACTGCCTTAAGCGCCTTGTCGCCTTCAATGCCTCCGCCTATGTCGTAGATTATTTCCCGAAGCGGAATGCCCATAGGCACTTCAATGAGACCTGCATTCTTGATTTTTCCGCTGATTGCAAAGACTTTCGTGCCTTTACTTTTTTCTGTGCCGAATGAG
>JAZDJF010000096.1:0-4018 GCA_043804165.1 Nitrospirota bacterium | reverse complement strand
TGGGAAGACGCAATAAACATAGTTGCCAAGAAACTCAAGAAGACAGGCGCATCAGCAGGATTTATAAGCACGGCAGGGATAATGAATGAGGATGCACTTGTCCTTAAACAGCTTGCAGCAGCTGTGAAGTCAAAGAACTTAAATACGACAGCAAGTCTTTATTCTGATGCTGATTCTCTGAAGAACGAGAGCGCTGATATTGATTCAGCAGACCTTATCATTCTTGCAGGACTGAATCCCAACCAGTGGACAAGGGTGTTGCCAGCGCTTGATGCGGCAGTAAGAAGGAGAGTGAATTCAGGCGCAAAGCTTATTGTGGTAAATTCAGGCGATACAAACATATCAGCAGTTGCCACATTAAGCATCAAAGGCGATGAGGCAAAGATACTCTCCGAGATTGCACAGGGTGTTATCTCAAAAGGCGCAAAGGTTCCAAAAAAAATGGTTCATGCACTCGCATCTGTTGATCCAACTGATGACGCAATAAAAGGCGCAGAGCTATTCATGGCAGCAAATAACCCGTTGATATTCTCCTCCCCTTCCCTCTACGATGCATCTGCAAATCTCTCATTGATAAAAGGCGCCGCAGTAGCAGTGCCTATAGAGAGCAATGCCAAAGGCGTTATCTTGATGGGAATTGAAGGCGAAGGAAAGTCCTACAAAGAAATGGTTGGTGATGGAATGAGCGCAATTTATGCAATTGGGGAGCTTCCTATAAGCAAGAGGCCGAAAACAGATTTTCTCGTAGTCCAGAACTCTCACCTGACAGATATTGCAAAGCAGGCGGATGTTGTCCTTCCGTCAGCAGCGTTCCTTGAGGCGTCAGGTACAATAGTTGATTATATGGGAAGGCTTAAATACCTCTGCAAGGCTATTGAGCCGGCAGGACAGTCAATGTCTCACAGGGAAATATTAATGGCAGTCGCAAAGGCGGTCGGCATGGATATCAAGGAGCCAAAGGATGCAGACGTCAAGAAGGCATTAAAGGCAAAACCAAAGGTTTCGCTTAAGCCTTTCAAGAAGAAAGAAGGTTTGGATGTGAATCCTCAGGAGATGATAGAGTCAATCAATGCATCTGTAATCAATGGGTCAAGGCTTCTCTGGCTCAAAGAGTCTGAAAAGGCAATGGCAGGCGTTTAGATAATTAGCAGAGTTTTCAGGTCTTCGGTTTCAATAACCAGAATAATTTTCAGAGGAGATATTCCTAACACTTCGTATCTGTTAATTGCTTTACACCTCTGCTGAAAAATCCTGTCCCTGCCTTTTTTCAGCCATTCCATTCTTTCACGATAGAAACATACCACATTTTAACCCTCCATAATTTATGGTTTCTAACATTAACTTATCGCTAATTTTCGCTATTGTCAACTTTAATATTGTGCAAAAATTATTTAAACCCTTAAAGGCTAAACCAATTTGGAATGTTTTTGATGTATAATATCTGTAATAATTTAACCTGTAAAAGGCAAAAATGGATCAGACAGATATCACAACCGCTTCAGACAGCTATAACATAAAAATTCCTGCTTTTGAGGGTCCTTTTGACCTTCTGCTCCACCTCATAAAAGAAAACAAGGTGGACATCTATGACATTCCTATCGCAGTAATCACAGGACAGTATCTTCAGTACATTAAGATGATGAAAGAACTTGACCTTGACATAGCAGGCGATTTTCTTGTGATGGCTGCCACACTCATACATATCAAATCAAGGATGCTTCTCCCTGTTGATGAGGAAGCGCCCGAAGAGGAACAGGAGGACCCGAGACTTGAACTAATCCAGCGGCTTCTTGAATATCAGACATTCAAAGACGCATCTCTTGGCTTAAGAGAAAAAGAAGAGGAATGGATGAACATCTTCCATAGAGAACCTATCAAAGATGAGGAAGCTGAAGCAGAATCCGCAGAGCCTGAACTTTATCTGTTTGACGTCAACCTCTTTGACCTCCTCGGCGCATTCAAAAAGATTCTTGATACAGCGTCTCCTGAGATAGTCCGTATAACAAGAGAGGCGCTGACTGTAAAAGACAAGATTTCTCATATAATGGAGATGCTTGAGAATAATGATACAATAAGGTTTGAAGACCTCTTTAAGGAAGACAGATCAAGGGTTCAGATTGTAGTCACATTTGTCGCCCTCCTTGAACTGATCAGACTCGGGCTCGCTAGGGCATATCAGGAAAATGATTTTGGGAATATATGGGTGATAAATCCCCAGAAAAAAGAAACACAAACCCAGGCTTAAGTACAGATTCCCAGCCTGCCAGACCCATCTTGTCCGATATCGTCAGGGAGACAGAATCCATTCTCCAGAAATGTGAACTATGTCCGAGAAAATGCCATGTCAACAGAACCGCAGGCGAGAAAGGATTTTGCAGAACAGGCGATAAACCATTCGTATCAAGCTGGGGGCCCCATTACGGTGAAGAAAGTCCGCTTGTTGGAAGACACGGCTCAGGCACAATCTTCTTCGGGAACTGCAACCTCGGCTGCATATTCTGCCAGAACTACCCAATAAGCCACTCAGAAGAAGGATACGAAATATCTTTTGAAAAACTTGCATCAATAATGATGGAACTGCAGAATATCGGCTGCCATAACATCAATCTTGTAACACCAACACATCAGGTACCGATGATACTCAGGTCTCTTGAAATAGCAAAAGGAAAAGGTCTCTCTATACCAATAGTCTATAACTGCGGTGGCTATGAATCGCTCCGCGTCATAAAACTCCTTGAGGGCATAGTGGATATATACATGCCTGATTTCAAATATTCTGACCCTCAGATGGCATTAAGGTACTCAGGTGCAGAGGATTATCCTCATATTGCCAGGACAGTAATAAAAGAGATGCACAGGCAGGTTGGAGACCTTCAAATTGATAAAAGGGGGATTGCAGCAAGAGGTCTCCTTATAAGACATCTCGTGTTGCCAGAGGGAATTGCAGGCACAGAAGGCGTGGTTAAATTCATTGCAGAAGAAGTTTCAAAAAATACCTATATCAATATCATGGATCAGTATCATCCATGTTTCAGGGCATTCAGCAGCCCACCACTCAACAGGAGGATTACTGATAAAGAATACAGAGATGCAATAAAGCTTGCCATGGATGCAGGACTCAAGAGAATTGATGGCGTGACAGTGTGAAATTATTTGAATTTTTTCAATAAACTCTTAATTCATTTGTTCCGAATGTGCCTTTGCCGGCAGCGCACCAGACAGTGATGCCCTTTGTATCAAGTGCCAATATCCACGCATTCAGCCCTTTTAATTCTCTTCTCAAATAGTATAATATATTTTGCCACATCCGATATTTTCTTTTGTATTGAACTTTCAGTGCCTGATGTTATTAAATATCTAAGTATGTCTGAACTGACCCCTTTAATGAAACAATACTCCAGCATCAAAGAGAAATATAAGGACTGTATCCTTATGTTTCGGCTCGGAGATTTCTATGAGATGTTCGGCGATGATGCAAAGACAGCGTCAAAGATACTTCAGATAGCCCTTACATCAAGAGACAAATCAAAAGAAGAGCCTGTTCCGATGTGCGGCATCCCGCACTTCGCCTCTGAGACATACATAACAAAGCTGATTAAGGCAGGGCACAAGGTCGCAATATGCGAGCAGATGGAAGACGCCAAAGAGGCAAAGGGCATTGTCCAGAGGGATGTAGTAAGGGTAATAACACCCGGCACGCACACACCCGAACATCCAAAAGAAAACAACTATATCCTTAGTTTTTTCCCTGACGGCAGAAAACACGGCATCGCAGCAGCCGATGTATCAACAGGAGAGTTCATTATTTATGAAACGTTCGAGCCTATTGAAGATGAATTCAGCAGGTTTGAACCTAAGGAGATTCTATATCCTGATATCCTGAGACAAAACATCCATTACTCGGAATCGCTAAAAGACTTTTACAGCACAGCTTACGAAGACTGGGCATTTGACTATGCAGAAGCGTATAAAATTCTCTTAATGCATTTCAAAGTCTCGTCTCTGGACGGTTACGGAT
>JAZDJF010000095.1:0-3955 GCA_043804165.1 Nitrospirota bacterium | reverse complement strand
GAAGGGGAGCCTCCGACAACCAGTATGCGGGAAGGGGAGGGATGGACAGCCATTGGCAGATGAGCCCTGAGTTCTTCTGTCTGGGTGTCAGGATATGAGAACTGGAATTTTCCTGAGGCATAGACATTTGCCTGCCCCCTTATTTTTAAGGCCGTAATCTCGCCGTATCTTGACTCAACCCTTTCGAGCAGTTCTGCGCCTTTCCATTGCAGTGTTGTATAAGCCTTGCTGTTGCCAAAGTAGAAAATAATTGGAACAAGAAGGAATACAGCAAGTGCCCTTTTCCTGATAAGCAAGAGGGCTGTTATAAAATTCAAGATGCTTATTGCCATTGAGAGTATAAATACCTCCACCCGTCCTGAGAGCAGCAATGTGAATAATATGCCGCCGGTGAAAGCCCCGGTTGCCTCAAGGCTGTATGTCTTTGCGGCATCTCCGCCTGAGTGAGAAACAGCAAGTGGAAACTGCAATCCTATAACAAAGCACAGGGGCAAAAGGGAAATGACAGTGGCGATTATCGTAGTTGTCAGGGGTATTGTTTCTCCGAACTCAAAGGGAAGGGAGGGCCTTATCAGATTTATCAAAAGGATTGCAGGCTGTGACAGGAGGCCAACAGCAAGAAATGAAACTGCAAAGGCATGTTTATATTTTATTCTATGCCCTGCATAGCTTCCCAGGCCCACAGCAGTAAGCCAGACAGAAAGTGTTATGCCTATATCGAGTTCATTACCGGAAAAAACTGTGAGGAGTTGTCTCAGGCTTGCTATCTGTAAAAGAATGGAGCTTAGTCCCATTGTGATTATGGGAAGTCCGCGCGTTTTCATGAGGTTATTGTTTACCCTTCAGAAGTTTTTTGCAAGTATTTTAAAATGCTCCTTGAATTTTCGTATTTTCTCACTTGCAGACTTGGACTATTGAACTTCTGGACTATGGTCCTATGGACTACAGGACTCTATGAAATTCTCTCCGATGCTATGGAACTGAAATAAAAGTAGACTGTCCCCTTTTTTATACTCAATCCCTTCCGTGACTACGCGCTTCTCAGTGTCTTTGTGTCGTCGCCGAAGGACATAGAAATGATGTTCTGGAGGATTATATAGAGACCAAGAGAAGAGAGAAGCCTATGGCTATGAGGGTGTAGATAGAGCCTGCGATGATTGAGTTTATAAGTAGTTGGTTAAACATTTATTTTACTCAATAATTTTATTCAGTTCTTTTACAGATAATGTAACAGTATTTCTTCCTGAAGGGTATGTTTCCTCTCCGGGATATACTATGAACGCCTTCCGGCACGACAGGTCTTCAAGGGCATTCCAGAAGCCTCTTTCAGCCTTCGGACTTGCCGAATATTTAATTTCTACCGCTACAGGTTTATTCTTTTTGTCCACGAGTAATACATCTATCTCCGCGCCTGCGCTTGTCCTGTAGAAAAAGTACGACCATCCTTCAGGCAGTAAACCGATTATCTGTTCAACAACAAAGCCCTCCCACGACCTGCCGGCTGACGGGTTTCCCATAAGGTCCTCAATGTCTCTGATCCTCAATAATGAGTGCAGGATCCCGGAATCCCGGATGTAAACCTTCGGCGCTTTGATCAACCTTTTTTTAATGTTGGTATAATACGGCTGTAACCGTCTTGCAACAAAAGTTTCCTCAAGGATATCAAGATAACTTCTCACGGTCGGCGCCGATATTCCAAGGCTGCCTGCTATCTGGCTTGCGTTCCATAGATGTCCGTGGGAATGTGCCAGCATAGTCCAGAACCTCCGGAGCTGCGCGGAAGGCACGCGTATGCCAAGCTGGGGTATATCCATTTCAAGGTAAGTCTTTATAAATGCCTCCCTCCACGAAAAACTGTCTTCAGCGCTTTCAGCAAGACAGCTTAAAGGGTAACCGCCCCTCAACCATAACCGCTGAATGTTCTTATATCCTGTCTCGTGAATCGAAAAGGGAGAAAGCTCATGATAGATTATTCTGCCCGCGAGGCTCTCTGAAGATCGCTTTATCAGCTCCGGCGATGCAGAACCGAGCATAAGAAACCTCCCGCCGGTTCTTTTTCTGTCAACGAGCGCACGGATAAGCGGAAACAGTGACGGCATCCGCTGTATCTCATCAATAATCACAAGTGAATCAGCAAATTGTCCCAGATACAGTTCGGGGTCATGCAGTTTATTCAGGTCGGAAGGCAGCTCGAGGTCAAGGTATATCACCTTTTTGGAAATCCCTTTCTGGATCATCTTTGCAAGAGTCGTCTTGCCTGCCTGACGCGAGCCGACAATCCCTACCACGGGGTATTTCCTGAGAGATGCTTCAACGGCGCCCTGAATCCTTCTCTTTATCATGCTGGTATTATGAAAGATTGCCTTTCAATTTGCAAGGTAAATTTAACCCGGCCAATTATATCCTATTGTTGTGTCAGCAGTTAGAAATAATGCCTTACTTGCTGGCTTGCAGCCTATGGGGCTTCCCATTTCCGCGCTTCCTAACTTCCGGGCTTACTTGCAGGCTTGCTGCTTGCGGACTATGGTACTTCTGTGCTTCTGAACTTTTGCACTTATGCACTGTAGCAATGCAGCTCTATGGTACTAAATTAAGTATGATGTCCCCGAATCTACTAAGGATAGACGGGATTTACAAATATTCTGCTAAAAGCAATACCTTTATTTCTTCTATCTGTTTCAGCTTTCTGTCATTTGTAAGAAATGCCTCTGCTCCTGCATCAATGGCCGCAGATATCTGTATGGCATCAATTGATTTCAGAAAAGTATATCGCCCTCTCAACTTGCCTGCTGCCTCTGCAATCCCTTCCGAGATTTCTATCATGGTAAGGTTTTTCCCGTGCTTGAGAAATTCCGCAAATTTTCTGGCGAGCTTTTCATCTCCCTGTTCAATCGGTTTTGGCAGAACCTCGGTAAGAGTTATGACGGAAGAAAAGGCATTCAATGTTCCTGACTGAAATGCTGTGACTGCTTCTTTTGCAAGAGGGCCGAACTGAGGATGTGCTTCTATGTAATAGATAACAGGCGCTGTGTCTACGAAAATAGAGCTTATCAGGGCGAGTTCTTCAGATAAGGTCACACCCTGTCCTCTCTCAAACGATTGACGTATTCCTGGGCGTCCTTGCCTTTCCACAATCCTTTTCCAAGACCGTAAAGCCCTTTCCAGTCGAGTTCTTTTTTCATGGCAACACCTGTTTTCTTAAGCTGATGGGCAATCTTTTCCAGCAATTTCAACTGATCCTTAGGCGTGAGCCTTTCAACCTCTTTCTCTATTTTGTCTAATGTTATTCCTTTCGGCATGTCTTTGTCCTCCTCGTTAACACTACATTATTAGCATAACATATATGATTTTATCAATTAACATTTTTTGTTTTCTGACCCTCTTCTGACTTTCGTACTTTTGCGCTGTCAGGCTTCCGAACTTCTGCGCTTCTGCGCTATTGTGCTTATGATGACTGATAAGTCGATATTGGTTGAAAGATGCAAAAGTAAAGTCCTATTTTTGTCATTCCGGCTTGTCCGGAATCTTTTTTCGGAAGGACTCCCGACAAGCGGGAGTGACAGATAACAGGGCTTTCAAATGGGGATTGAGATATCGGGGAATTTGTGAGGGAGCCGGAGAGAAGGTTTTTTGGGGACAGTCTGCAAGAAACCAGACCTGACCCCGCGCGGTTGACCCCGCGCGGTCCAAGCGTTTTTCGTCAGACATCTTCAGAGTTTGACCTTTTTCCCCTGCTTTTACGCTTTTTCGAAGCGGTTTTTTTGTGGGATAAAACCCCTTCCCTTTATTTTGCTAAAAATCTTTCGTATTTTCAGATCAGAATCTAATAATGATTGCCACTTAAAAGTTTGATATTTTGGGTGTATAATTAACACATCACTAATTCGAGACAATCTTTAAAGAGGAGATTAAATCAAATGATGGGACCAGATGACAGAAAAAGAGAAGAATTGCT
>JAZDJF010000094.1:0-5243 GCA_043804165.1 Nitrospirota bacterium | reverse complement strand
GCTATAAGAGGCGGCATGAAGACATTGAGGATGAGCGGGCTGACAAAGGTAAAGGAAGGCGTCACTACAATTGAAGAAGTGCTGAGAGTTACTTTCGGAGATTAGGAGGGATAGATGGCAACACTGTATGACTTGCTTAAGATAATGATAGAAAAAGGGGCATCTGATCTTCACATAACAACAGGAAGCCCGCCTCGTGTAAGGATTGACGGGAAACTCGTCCTGCTTGACCATCCGCAATTAGCCCCTGCTGAGACAAAAGAGCTCTGCTACAGTATTCTTACGGATGCCCAGAAACATAAATTTGAAGAAAGCAATGAACTTGACCTGTCATTTGGGGTGAAGGGGCTGAGCAGATTCAGAGGGAATATCTTTATGCAGAGGGGAGCTGTTGCCGGCGCATTCAGGACCATCCCGTTTCAGATAAAGACATTCCAGGAACTGGGACTGCCTGAAATTGTTAACGATCTTGTCAAGAAGCCGCGCGGCCTGATTCTTGTTACAGGGCCTACAGGTTGCGGTAAATCTACGACGCTTGCCACCATGGTTGACAGAATAAATTCCGAGAGGCAGGACCATATAATAACAGTAGAGGACCCTATAGAATATATTCATAACCACAAGAAATCCCTGGTTAACCAAAGAGAGGTAAATGCTGATACATCATCTTTTAAGGCTGCCTTGAAGTATGTCCTCAGACAGGACCCGAATGTCGTGCTGATAGGCGAGATGCGTGACCTTGAAACAATAGAGGCGGCTCTTACCGTGTCGGAGACAGGGCACTTAACGCTTGCAACACTACATACGAATTCTGCTGTCCAGACGATAAACCGTATAATAGATGTATTCCCGCCGCATCAGCAGGAGCAGATAAGAACTCAGTTGTCATTTGTCCTTGAAGGCATACTGGCGCAGCAGCTTATAGTCAGGAAATCCGGACAGGGGAGGGTTCTTGCAATTGAGCTGCTTGTGCCAAACCCTGCTATAAGGAATCTGATAAGAGAAGACAAGGTGCATCAGATATATTCCATGATGCAGACCGGACAGGCAAGATTCGGAATGCAGACGATGAATCAGTCTTTATTTGATCTATACACCAGAAGGCTTCTATCCTATGAGGATGCGATAGGGCGCTCCTCTGTTCCGGACGAGTTAATAACAATGATGCAGAGGGTGTCTGGAACTACAGCAAAGGGAAGGGGGTAATAAATGGCAACAGTGTTTCAATGGTCAGGTAAGACTACAAGAGGCGTTATAGAATCAGGCGAGATTACTGCGGCTACAAAAGAAGAGGTTGTGGCGCAGCTCAGGAGAAAAAATATAACAGCCACTTTAATTACTGAAAAAAAGGCTGGGAAGAAATTATTCGGCGGCTTTGGCGGCGGAAAAGTAAATGACAAGGACATAGTTGTATTTACAAGGCAGTTCTCTACGATGATAGATGCAGGACTTCCACTTCTACAGGCGCTTGATATTCTATCAACTCAGGTTGAGAGTAAGACACTTGCCAGAGTGCTGGGAGAGATTAAGGAGAATGTTGAGGCCGGTTCTACTTATGCTGATGCATTGAAAAAACACCCGAGGGTCTTTTCAGAATTGTATGCAAATATGGTGGCGGCAGGCGAGGCAGGAGGCATACTTGATACAATCCTTAACAGGCTTGCAGCGTACATAGAAAAGGCAATGAAATTAAAGAAGAAGGTTAAAGGGGCAATGGTATATCCGATAGTTGTTTCTACTGTTGCTATTTTGGCAATTGCAATCATAATGATATTTGTTGTCCCGACATTTTCTAAGATGTTTGCACAGCTTGGCGGAACACTTCCGCTTCCCACGTTGATGATTATCAGCCTGAGTAAGTTTCTCGCAGGAATAGGCGGTCTTCTGACAGGAGGCGCAATAGTTGGTATTGTTGTTGCGCTAAAGCAGTTCAGGCGTACAGAAAAGGGTACGCATATAACAGACAAGATACTATTGAAACTGCCCATATTCGGGGTTCTTCTGAATAAAGTTGCCGTGGCAAAGTTTACGCGGACACTCGGGACACTTGTCAGCAGCGGCGTGCCGATACTGGATGGGCTTGAGATAACAGCGAAGACTTCCGGGAATAAGGTGATTGAATATGCAATTATGGAGGTAAGAAAGCAGGTTACAGGAGGGAAGACCCTTGCTGAACCATTAACCAAGTCAAAAGTGTTCCCTCCAATGGTTACCCATATGATTTCTGTAGGTGAGACAACAGGAGCGCTTGATACAATGCTCAATAAGATTGCTGATTTTTATGATGATGAGGTTGATGCGGCAGTCAACGCCCTGACATCCATGATGGAGCCCATGTTGATGGTATTCCTCGGAGGCGCGGTAGGTTTTATAGTCGTTGCAATGTATCTGCCGATATTTAAACTCATTACGCTCATTAAGTGAGAAGTGAGAGGTAAGAAGTGAGAAGTTTTTACTTCCTATTTCCTACTTTTTATTTTTTACTTAACATGGAATGAATGATATCCTGCTTAAAAAGGTAAAAGCCCTTATGTCCATAAGGGTTGTTTTTATCACACTCCTTCTGGGTTCGTTTTTCTTGCTTCAGGTCGGATACAGGAGTTTCCCTTATCCACGCGCCACTGCAAATCTTATAGCAGTTCTCTACTTCCTGACAATAATCTATTCTTTTCTTCTGAACAGGATAAAGACATACTTTACCTTTGCATACTGCCAGCTCTTTATAGATGTTGCGGCAGCAAATGTCCTTATATATCTTACAGGAGGCATTGAAAGCTGGGTTTCATTTATTATGCTTCTGACAGTGATGTCAGCAAGCGCAGTCCTTAACAGGAAGGCAGGTTATGTTATTGCCACATTCAGCAGTATTCTCTATGGAGTCATGATAGATCTTCAGTATTATAAACTCATTCCGATAAAGTATGACCCAGCGCTTAATGAAAAAGATTTTCTTTACAATATTTTTGTGCACATATCTGCTTTTTATATGATGGCATTCCTGAGCGGTTATCTATCTTCAAGGCTTGAGAAGACAACGATAGCCCTTAAACAGACTGATTCTGATCTGAAGGAGATTTCGCTTTTCAACAAGGAGCTTATTGAGAGCATTCCGAGCGGCATATTTACAACAGACATTGGTGGCAGTATTCTGATATTTAATAAAGCGGCAGAGGATATAACCGGAATTACGCGGGAAAATGCATTTAACCGGAAGATAACTGCGATATTCCCTTTTATATCATTTGATTCAGGTGAATTGTCTGGCGTAGAACAGACAGAAGGCGTAATAACACATAACAGGGAAGGCAGCAGGATTATTAACCTGACCATCTCGCCGCATATGGATGTTAATGGAAGAAAACCAGGTTTTATTGGCATATTTCAGGACATCACCATGCTTAAAAAAATGGAGATGGATATAAAGCATAAGGAAAAATGGGCTGCTATCGGCGAACTGTCCGCAAATATAGCGCATGAGATAAGGAATCCGTTAGCCTCTCTTAAAGGGTCGATAGAAATGCTGAGAGAAGACAGGGTGGCAAAGGAGCAAAAAGAAAGGCTGACAGAAATAGCATTGAAAGAGATGGAGAGGCTGAATGAGATAATCACAGATTTTCTTATGTATTCAACACCGAGGGCTGCTGAGTTCAGCTCTTTTGACCTTAATCTTGTGCTTGATGACACGCTTGAATTGCTAAAAAATACAGCATCCGCAAGGAATGATATTTCTATCACAAAGGATTTCGACATGCCGCTTTTTGTTAATGCTGACCGTCAGAAAATGCATCAGGTCTTCCTGAATCTTGGGATGAATGCCTTAGAGGCAATGCCTGACGGAGGAGAACTTTCTGTCAGCGCTAGGCGTACAGGCAGTTCCTTTGAGGTTGTTTTTAAAGATACCGGTATCGGTATCCGGCAGGAAAATCTTGAAAAAATATTTTATCCCTTTTTTACTACGAAAGATGAGGGCACAGGGCTTGGCCTGGCTATTGCATACAGAATTATTGAAGAACATAAAGGAAAGGTAAATGTTATCAGTAATCCTGGTGAGGGCACGGTCTTTAAAGTTATAATACCTGACAGTAATGGAAAATCTTAATAAAGGGAAAATTCTGATTGTAGAAGATGAAAAAAGCATGCGGGAGGTGCTCGGGATCCTCCTTGAAGGGGAGGGTTACGATGTTACTCTTGCTGCAGGCGGCATTGACGGCATAAGTCTTCTCAACAAGGACATATTTGACATGGTAATCACAGACATCAACATGCCGAAGGTTAATGGCTTTGAAATACTCAAAAAAGTGCGTGAGACTTCTCCTGACACCCTTGTAATTATGATAACGGCATTCGGCACAACAGAGTCTGCAATAGAGGCAATGCAGCTTGGCGCTTATGATTATATACACAAGCCGTTTAAGATAGATGAAATAAGGCTTGTAGTTAAAAAAGCGCTTGAAAGGCGTAAACTGAGCGAAGAGGTTTCGATACTCCGCGAAAAGATAAAGACAACATACGAATTCGGCAATATTTTCTGGAAGAACCCTAAGATGCAGGAACTGCTTAGCATCATACCGAGGATTGCGCAGAGCAATTCCAATGTCATAATAACAGGTGAAAGCGGCACAGGCAAGGAATTGGTTGCGGCAGCTGTTCATAACCTAAGCCCAAGAAAAGGGAAAAAGTTTATTGATATAAACTGCGCTGCATTTCCTGAAGGTCTTTTGGAAAGCGAACTCTTCGGGCATATGAAAGGCGCATTTACAGGCGCGGTATATAATAAACAGGGACTTTTTGAGATAGCTCACGGCGGAAGTATCTTCCTTGACGAGATATGCGAGATGTCAATAAACCTTCAGGCAAAACTGTTGAGGGTTCTTGAAAACAGCACGTTCAGGAGAGTCGGCGGCACTGCTGATATAAAGGTTGATGTGAGAATAATATCTGCTACAAATCAGGACATTAAAGAGGAAATTTCGGCAGGCAGATTCAGGGAGGATTTATATTACAGATTGAATGTCGTCCCCCTCCATATTCCCCCTTTGCGGGAGAGAAAAGAAGATATCCCCTTGCTTGTAGAGCATTTCCTGAAAAAGTTCTCATTTACAGAGCGGAAGGTATCTCCCCAGGTCATGAAGCTTTTCATGGAATACCCGTGGAAAGGAAACGTAAGAGAGCTTGAAAATGTCATAGAGAGGATTTTGCTTTTAGCAGATAAGGACGAGATAACCATTGAGGATGTGCCGCTT
>JAZDJF010000093.1:0-4258 GCA_043804165.1 Nitrospirota bacterium | reverse complement strand
AGCAACGCCTTCATCAACCCCTTTCTTAACATCTTTTTTAACCCTGTCCCATAGTCCCATAAATTCCTCCTTCATAAAAAGTAAATGGTATCTCTAACATATCACAAAACTGCTCTATTGAAAAGAGAAAAAAGATATGTTAATCTCAGACAGTTATCAGCTGTTAGCTAATGCCTTAAAATTTTACTACGGTGCGATGCTGAAGAAGAAATTCTTATACGAGATTAAAAGGCCTCAAAAAGATAGAAAGGCATGCGAGTGAAAAACAGGCTTCTTTTGCGCCAAGAACATTAGCCGCTCATTGCAGGCAGAAGGATGGGAATAATGTTAAAAATACCCCATCTTTATTATTTAAGCAATTTCTCAACGTCCTCTGCAGGCATTGGTTTGCTAAATAAATAGCCCTGCCCCATATGGCATCTCAAAAGGCGTAAAATTTTCCACTGTTCCTCGGTCTCAACACCTTCTGCAATCGTTTTCAGATTCAGACTGTGTGCCATTGATATGATGGCTGTTACGATTGAGGCAGAATCTGGATCAGTTGCTATATCCCTTATAAAGGATATGTCAATCTTCAGGTTATCAATCGGAAATCTCTTGAGGTAACTCAGGGATGAATGGCCGGTCCCAAAGTCGTCAATTGATATTGAAACCCCTATATCCTTGAGTTTTTTGATAACTGAGTTTGTAAACTCTATATCCTGCATAAAGGCGCTTTCTGTTATCTCTATGGTTAAAAGCTGTGGGGTTACCCCCGATTCTTTGATGATCCTTTCCAGAGTATCTGCCAGGTCTCGCTGCCTGAATTGAACCAGAGAGAGATTTATAGATACAGGGACAGGATAACCCTTATCGTGCCATTCCTTAGCCTGCCTGCAAGCTATCCCGAAAATCCACTCACCCACCTCTATTATCATCCCTGTCTCTTCCAGCACAGGTATAAATCTTTTCGGGGAGATCAGTCCAAGGTCTTTGCTCTGCCACATGAGAAGGGCTTCCATGCCTGCTATCTTCTTTGTATTTATTTCCCAGTAAGGTTGATAGTAAAGTATAAATTCCTCATTTTTTATGGCGCCGAGAAGATGTTCCTCCATCAAAATAAACTCTAACGCCTTCTCATTCATGTCCGCAGTGTAGAACTGGCAGTTTTTCCTTCCCAGCTGCTTTGCTTTTGAGAGGGCCAGGTCTGCATTTCTCATCAGTTCCTGTGCATCTTTCCCATTGTCAGGATAAACTGAGACGCCAATACTAAAGGTCAACATAACTTCTCTTTCATTTAACTTTATGGGGTGGGAGACATTCTGTATAATTTTATCCACAACGAGAATAATATCTTCAAAATGAGCAACATCATTTAGCACTATCCCATAATCATCGCCTCCAAGACGTCCCACCGTATCACCTTCACGGACAGAGGCTGAAAGTATTCCTGCAACTTCTTTTAAAACATTATCGCCAGTATCGAGACCAAATGTATCGTTTATGGATTTAAACCTGTCAATATCAATCGTTAAAACTGCAATGAACCTTTTATGAAAATTAGTTCTCGCCAATACTTGCTTTAGCCTGTCAACAAAGAGGTTCCTGTTCGGAAGACCTGTCAGAGCATCATGATAGGCGAAATATTCAAGTCTTTCTTCCATCTGCCTGCGCTCGGTAATGTCGCTAATCAGGCCATCGTAGGACAAAAGCCTGCCCTGTGTGTTGTGATGGGGGACGAGTGTGTTCCTTACCCACCGGATGATGCCATCCTTTCTTAAGATGCGATGCTCAATGGGCCGTGTGTCTTGCCCTGAAAGAATGCGATTAGCCTGCTCCAGTACAATCTCACGATCTTCCTCAGGCACCATTCGAAGCCATAAGTCAGGGTCGGAAGCATATTCTTCAGAGGTATAGCCGGTCACTGCAACACACGCAGAGCCATGAATTGTTTCCACCGGATGCCCAGCCTCAATGCGAACCGTGAAAATGTAGTCCGTTACCGCCCCGGTAATACGGCGGTACCGCTCCTCGCTTTCATGTAGCGCATTCTCCGCTTTCTCACGCTCTTCTATTTCTCTCTTCAGTTGCTCGATTGATGTTGTTAGTTCAGCAGTACGTTCCTTAACCCGTATTTCTAATTCGTTGTGAGCTCTTCGCAGTTTCTCCTCCATCTCTTTTTTTTTAAAGAATCCCGGTATCTCGTATTTGGTAATTTTTTTTGCCAGCCCTGGCTCTTTCTTTAAATAAGCTCTTATATAAGCTTCTATCTTTGAAGGATGCGCCATTATAAAACGGCATGCATTGTCTCCTTTTGCCCTGCACATTATCTCTGAGGCAACCAGCGGCACGCCAAAACTTTCCTCGCACCACCCTGAAGAATAACCGGCGTTCATCACACACACCGGAAAATCGCTCTTTTTCCCAGCCTTCTCCCAAGCATCAGATTCAAATGAAAATGGATGATCGTATATAAGGTAGTAATTTTCATCTGGAGCAGGTCTTGACTCAGCAAGTATATCAACAAAGGCCCAGCCCGAATATGAAAAATGGATCGGTCCTGCTGAAAGTTTTTCAATAGAGTCCTTGAGTTTCATCTTGTTATGAAAGTTTTTTGCATCCTGTTTACCGATAGCATGGGCTATATCGAAAAGAAGTTGCCTGGCAACATTAATCGCCTCTTCTTCCCCTTGATCTTTATATAAACTTTTTACAGTCTCAAAAAAGTCGATTGACATAGAAGCCGCTCTGACTAAAATATACCGTTCTCCAAATATCTCAATCGTGCCTTTTGAAGGAGTTTCTTTCTTTTTCTTGAAATATTTACTTACATACTCCTCGGCTTTCTGGAATATCTGCTCAAACTCTTTTGGAACCTTTACTGTATCTAACATAACTTTGATATTCCCCCGATTTAACGGACACTGGGTTAAGTTAGGCTGCCATAGCCTCCAGTTCAAATGATACCGGTGAACGGTATCCAAGGGCTGAATGCCTCCTGATACAATTATATAACATCTCAATATATTCGAAAACACTTTGTATAGCCTCTGCCCGTGTTTCATACCGATACTCATACACATGCTCTGTCTTTAACGTATGGAAAAAGCTCTCCGCAACCGCATTGTCATAACAACCCCCAAAATAGGGTCAGCGACTATTAAAAACATGATTTGCCCGCAACGGACAGATAACAGAGCGCTTGTCCGTCTCAGCGGATCAGACGAGTCTGAAGGTTAAAGCCTAAAAGGGTACTTTCGCTATATGTTATAATTTGTTAAACACAAAGAGGAGGAAAATATGAGCAAAGAAGCCATTATTAAAAATGAAATAAAATCAATCGGGGGCAGAGGAGATGTTTATAAGCGATAATCCCCTGCCCGCAATAGGAATAACAATGCTCAAAAACGACAGATGGATAATAGAAATGGCTGAGAAGGGGATGATAACGCCTTTTGACAGGAATCAGGTGAGAAAAGGCGTTATCTCTTACGGTGTGAGTTCTTACGGCTATGACATGAGATTATTTGATGAGTTTAAGGTTTTTGATGCTAAGGAAAATGCCGTGATTGACCCTAAGAATTTTGACAAGGCGCATTTTGCTGATTTCAAGGGCGATGTCTGCACAATACCGCCGAATTCGTATGTCCTCGGACGCTCTCTGGAATATTTCAAGATTCCGAGAGATGTGCTCGTTATATGTCTTGGAAAATCAACATATGCACGCTCAGGAATTATTGTGAATGTAACGCCGCTGGAGCCTGAGTGGGAAGGATACATAACCATCTCAATATCAAACACGGCGCCTGTCCCTGCAAAGCTATATTCAAATGAGGGGCTTGCCCAGCTTATATTTCTTGGAGCATCAGAGATGTGCGAGACTTCTTATGCTGATAAAGCAGGGAAGTATCAGGCACAGAAGGGGATAACTCTTTCAAAAACGTGAGGATCAGATAATGCCCTGGAGAGAAAAATTAATAATAGCGCTTGATGTCCCTGATTCCGAATATGCTCTTGAACTTGTTGATAAATTTGGAGAGCAGATAGAGATATACAAAGTCGGGCTTGAACTTTTTACATCAGCAGGGCCCAAGATAGTGCAGGGAATACATAAAAGGAAGAAAAAGGTTTTTCTTGATCTCAAATTGCATGATATCCCCAATACAGCGGCAAAGGCAGCGGTTGCTGCCGCGAGGCTTGGCGTATATATGTTTAATGTGCATGCATCAGGCGGGCTTGAGATGATGAAGATGTGCAGGGACTCTGTGGTTGAACTCTG
>JAZDJF010000092.1:0-2927 GCA_043804165.1 Nitrospirota bacterium | reverse complement strand
ATACGCTCCCATCTCAAGATTTTCCTTTACAGTAAGCTTCGGGAATATCCTCCTTCCTTCAGGCACATGGCTTATCCCCATCTCAACAATGCTGTGAGGCGGCATATCGGAGATGTCACTTCCGATAAAAGATATTCTTCCTGTCTTAGGCTTTAATATGCCGGATATGGTCATAAGCGTGGTGGATTTTCCGGCGCCGTTGTTTCCTATAAGACATACTATCTCACCCCTATTGATTTTCAGGGTAATGCCTTTCAATGCCTCTATCGGGCCGTAGAATGTGTGTATGTCATTTAACTCAAGCATGTATTAGTTCCATAGTGCCATAGTGCAGAAGTCCAGAAGTTCCAAAGTATAAAAACACCAAATTGAACTATGGCTCTTTGGCACTTTTGAACTGTGGCACTGCTCATTAGTGTTCCTTTCCAAGATACGCCTCTATAACCATCGGATTTTTCCTTATCTCCTCAGGAGCGCCTTCCGCAATCTTCACCCCGTGGTCAAGGACAACAATATTCTCCGAAATCCCCATTACAACCTTCATATCATGCTCTATCAGGATTATCGTCTTGCCGAGTTCCTGAAGCCTTTTAATAAGCTCCATCATCTCTCCGGTCTCCTGAGGGTTCATGCCTGCTGTGGGCTCATCAAGAAGAATGAGCCTCGGCTCTGTTGCAATCGCCCTCGCTATTTCAAGCCTCTTCTGGCTTCCGTATGGAAGACTGCCTGCAATAGTGTCAGAATATGCCTCCAGCCCGACGAGTTCAAGATATTCAAGGCCCTTTTCCCTTATCGTCTTCTCTTCATCCCTGAATCTGTTGCTCCTGATTATTGCTGACAGGAGTCCTGACTGTGTCCTGCAGTGCTGTGATACCATAACATTCTCAATGACGGTCATCTCCTTAAATAGCCTTATGTTCTGAAATGTCCTTGCTACACCGAGCTTCACAATGCTGTCAGGCTTAAGACCTGTTATCTCCCTGTCAAAAAAACTTATTGCTCCCTTTGTGGGCCGGGTTATTCCTGTAAGGCAGTTAAAGAGTGTTGTCTTTCCTGCGCCATTAGGGCCGATGATGCTCATTATAGAGCCTTCCTTAGCCCTGAACCTGACTTCTTCTATCGCTCTTATTCCGCCAAAATGTTTTGTGAGATCCCTAACCTCTAAAAGATACACCCTTCCCTCCCATCAACCCCTGCGGCCTGAATATCATAAGCATGACAAGCCCGCTTCCAAGCGCAAGCATGCGGTATAACTGCACTTCTCTGAGCATCTCAGGAAGCATAACGAGTATTATTGCGCCTAATATTACACCCGGGATGCTTCCCAGCCCTCCGAGTATAACCATGCAGAGTATCAGGACAGACTCCATGAATGTGAAACTCTCCGGAGATACAAACTGCATCTTAGCGGCAAAGAGAACTCCTGCAAGCCCTGCCCAGAATGCGCCGAATGCAAATGAATAAAGCTTGTATGCTGTTGTATTTATCCCTATGGAAGATGACGCAATCTCATCCTCCCTTATCGCTATCCATGCCCTTCCAATCCTTGATGCAGATACCCTTCTTATTATGAATACAGCAAGCAGCACAAATATAATGATGAAATAATAGAAATGACTCAGTCTGCTGATATGCATTCCAAATAGATGCGGTGTCTCAATCCCGCCGATGCCGTTCGGCCCTTTTGTGAGTGAGTCCCAGTTGTTGAGAACAAGCCTCACAATTTCTCCAAAACCGAGAGTCACTATGGCAAGATAATCTCCCCTCAGCCTCAATGCAGGAATAGCGAGTATGAATCCTGATAAAGTTACAAGCATGACTGAAAGAGGCAGAGATGCCCAGAAACCCATCCCCAGTTTTGTATTGAGAAGCGCATAGGAATATGCGCCTATCGCATAGAAAGCTACAAAGCCGAGGTTTAATAAGCCGGTAAAACCCACAACTATATTCAATCCCTGTGCAAGTATTATGTAGATGCCTGAAAGCACTGCAATGTCAATCAGATAATCATGCCCGTAAAAAGGCAGTGCCATGACAACGACAGACATGAGAAGAGTTAGAGCTATTGAACGAGTTTTTGATTCCGGCAGTTTTATCCTGATTCTGCCTGAAAGGTATTTTTTAAAATCGCTGAAAACTCCCTTCATGGTTCCGGCATACTTTTTAAACATGTTCAGCATGGAAACCGCAGCAAACAACACAATGAAGAGAATCCCCGCTGCTTCTAAACCCTTAAATGGAAGAAAAAGGAGTGAAAACCACAGAGAAATAATCAGCGGTCTTAAAAAAAGATTAAGACTTCCACCCCCTCCCTCACCCTCCCCCCTCGAGGGGGAGGGATGGGCGGGGGGGGCATCTTCTGTATTCAGTATTCTGTGTTCTGTCATCTTCATACCTTTTCTTCCTGTGTCTTCCCAAAAAGACCTGAAGGCTTAATAAACAGAATGATAATCAATATGATAAATGCGTATGCATCCTTGTATTCGCTTGATATATAGCCTGCGCTGAAGCTCTCAATAAGGCCGAGCAGGATTCCGCCGAACATTGCGCCGGGAATGCTTCCGATTCCACCTAATACTGCTGCCGTGAATGCCTTAATTCCTGCTATATAGCCAATAGAATAATTCACAAGGCCGTAATACGCCGCAACCATAAGGCCAGCAACTGCGGCAAGGCCTGAACCTATTATAAAGGTCGCTGATATGACGGTATTTATGTTTATCCCAACGAGTGATGCCATCACCTTATCCTGCGCAACCGCCCTCATTGCCTTGCCCATTCGTGTCTTTGTGATAAACAGATTCAAAGAGAGCATTAAGATTGCTGAGGCCGCTATTATGAAAATTTGCGTATATGTAACTCTTGCCCCCATAAGTTCAATTCCTGCCTTTTCAAAAAGATGCGGGAAAATCTTATCGGTTGCTCCC
>JAZDJF010000091.1:0-7429 GCA_043804165.1 Nitrospirota bacterium | reverse complement strand
CATTGAGATTTTTGCATCCGCAATAGCCCATTCCCGAACGGAGTCCGCCTATTAGCTGATGCACGCTCTGTGAGAGAGGCCCTTTATTGGGAACTCTTCCTTCAACTCCTTCTGGAACGAGTTTTTTGCTTTCAACGCCTGCCTGCTGGTATCTGTCCTTTGAGCCCTGCTCCATTGCGCCCAGAGAACCCATTCCCCTGTAAACTTTATAGCTTCTTCCCTGATAGAGTATTGTCTCTCCCGGTGATTCATCTGTTCCTGCAAAAAGCCCTCCTAGCATAACGGAGTGCGCTCCTGCAGCAAGGGCCTTTGTTATATCTCCGGAATATTTTACGCCTCCGTCAGCAATGACAGGGACTCCATATTTTTTTGCTATTGAGTAGCAGTTAATTATCGCTGTAATCTGCGGAACTCCTGCGCCTGCGACAATTCTGGTTGTGCAGATAGAGCCGGGACCTATTCCAACCTTGACTGCATCAGCGCCTGCCTTTATTAAATCCAGCGTCCCTTCCTGAGTCGCGACATTTCCGGCAATGACTTCTATGTTGAATTTTTTCTTAACCTTCTTTAAGGCCTCTATGACCGACTTTGCATGGCCGTGAGCTGTATCTATTGCAATCACATCTACGCCTGCTTTTACAAGGAGACTTGCCCTGAAAATGGCATCCTCTCCTACGCCGATTGCTCCGCCAACCCTTAATCTTCCTAACTTATCCTTGCATGAATGAGGATACTTTCTTCTCTTCTCTATGTCCTTGATTGTTATAAGGCCTTTCAGGTTGAAATCTCTGTCAACAATCGGCAGTTTCTCTATTTTGTATTTGTGGAGAATCTCCTTTGCTCTTTCAAGGTCTGTCCCTGCAGATGCTGTTATCAGATTTTTTTTTGTCATAACATCTGAGACCTTTCTATTCAGCCTTGTCTCAAACTTCAGGTCCCTGTTTGTGAGTATCCCAACGAGTTTTCCTTTTACTGTAACAGGCACGCCTGATATCTTGTATTTTTCCATCAGAGCCATAGCCTCTGAGATTGGCTCATCAGGCGATATTGTCACAGGGTCTATTATCATGCCGCTCTCTGACTTCTTTACCCTGTCAACTTCGGATGCCTGTCTCTGCGCAGACATTGCCCTGTGGATTATTCCGATTCCGCCTTCGCGCGCTATTGATATTGCAAGATCTGATTCTGTGACTGTATCCATGGCAGCGCTGAGCAGGGGGATATTTATTTTTATCTTCTTTGTAAGGCTGGTAGATATGTCAGCGTCCATTGGAAGGATATCTGATTTCGCAGGGACAAGAAGCACATCATCAAATGTTAAACCTATAGGTATTTTCTGTTGTATCATCTCTGGCATCTCTCGCCTCTGAAAAAATTTTATACATTCTACCATTTCTGAGTGAAACAAGGCAATCAGGATATATTCCAATAGTAAAAACTAAAGTGGAAGCATGAAGAATAAAAAGGCAGGCTAACAAATCACCTTCACAGAGACGGAAGGTGATTTATCTGCCTGCCTCTCTACTCTACGAGTCGTAGACGAACCGTAGGCTAACTTAAACTAACAAAAATCGCTAATTCGATTCTTAGCTCATATGTTTGTTGACCAACTTGGTCATCTCAAACATTGAAACTTTGCCCTTGCCTCCGAATACTGCCTTCAGATTTGCATCGGCATTTATCATCCTTCTGTTGACGCTATCCTGGAGACCGTTCTTCTTGATGTACTGCCAGAGTTTTTTGGTAACCTCTGTCCTTGGAATAGGTTTGTCTCCTACAACTAATGCAAGGGCGCTGCTGATCTTCATGGGCTTCATGAACTGAGGATTAGGCTTTCTCTTTGTCTTAGCCTTCTTCACAACCTTTTTCTTTGCGACCTTCTTTACTACTTTCTTCGTTGCTGCCTTTTTCTTAACCATACCCTTACCTCCTTCTATAATTCTTCCCGATAATATCGGGATTAATACACCAATTCTTAACTACCAAAATCCTACCAGACATAACACATATTGTCAACAAGTTTTCTCAATAAAATTCTACCTGAACTTTCCGTCAGCCATCTCAAGAACCCTGTGGCATTGTCTTGACAGTGATTCGTTATGTGTGACTATCACGAAAGTGATTCCTTTCTTTTCGTTGAGATGCAGCAGAAGCTTGAAAAGTTCTTCGCCTGTATGGGTATCAAGATTTCCTGTAGGTTCGTCTGCGAATACTACCTTCGGTTCATTTATCAATGCCCGTGCAACGGCAACGCGCTGCTGTTCGCCCCCGGAGAGTTCTCCCGGACGATGGTTCTTTCGTTCAGATAAGCCCAGTTCGCCTAAGAGCATTTCCGCCCTCTCATTAATTTCTTCATAACCAGACATGTTTATCAGCCCCGGCATTAATACATTCTCAATTGCTGTAAATTCAGGCAGAAGATGATGAAACTGAAAGACAAAACCTATCGATTTATTCCTGAAACCGGCAAGTGAATAATCATCCAGAGAAAATACGTCCTTGTTTTCATATAAGACATTGCCTGATGTTGGTTCATCCAGCGTGCCCATGATGTGCAGAAGGGTGCTTTTCCCCGCGCCTGATACGCCGACTATTGCGAGCATCTCTCCCCTACTTATAGAAAGGTCTATGCCGCTCAGAACCTTTACTTCTCCTGCAGGCAGGAAAAAAGATTTTTTTAATCCATTTACTTCAATCATTTCCGAATTTTCCCACTCTTAGAAGGCAGGGCATTGTATTTGAGCTGATTTTTTTGCCGATATTCAAACAGTATATTTCTCTGAATGATAATGAGGCAAAAACCTCGGAGGTCGCCATAGACGACCGAGAATGAGCGAGAATATTATGCCCTGCCTTCTTCATTCATACCTCAATGGCTCTACAGGGTTCAGTCTTGCCGCCTGCCATGCAGGATAGATTGTTGCAAGAAAACTTATTGTTAATGCAGATAGAGATACAGCTATGAAATCAATGAGCTTCATTTTTATAGGCAGGTGGCTGAGATAATATACATCCGCAGGCAATCTGATTACATTGTTAAACATATAGCCGAGTATGTATCCTCCGGCAATCCCGATCAATGTGCCTGCAAGTCCTATAAAAAATCCCTGGAGCATGAATATGGCCATAATGCCTTTTTTTGTGGCTCCCATTGCCTTGAGAATTGCGATCTCACGGCTTTTTTCTATGACATTCATTATAAGTGTGCCGACTATATTAAATGAGGCTACAAGAATTATTAGAACAAGTATGACAAACATCGCAAGTTTTTCAAGTTTCAGCGCTGAAAAAAGGTTCTTGTGCATCTGCATCCAGTCCCTCCCGTAATACGGGAATGCAAGTGTTTTCTGAACCTGTTCCCTTACATCCTTTGCCATGTACACATCCTTAACCTTGAGTTCTATGCCTGTTATGCTATTGCCCATTCCGAAAAAATCCTGCGCATGAGAGAGCTCTGTAAGGACAAGGTTTGAATCATATTCAAACATTCCTACCTCAAATATCGCAGCCACTCTGAACTGCTTAACTTTCGGCAGCATTCCCATAGGCCCGATTTCTCCGACAGGAGATATGATGTTTATTATGTCATTCCTGAAAACACCGAGACTGCTTGAAAGCTCTTTCCCTATCACAATGCCCGGAATGCTGTCTTTGGATTTCAGGTCGTCAAGTTTTCCGTCTTTTATGTATTTAGCTATCTCTGTGGTATTTGCCTCAAGAGAAGGGTCTATTCCTCTTAAGAATACACCATGCGCCCTTTTGCCTGATGAAGACATGACCTGTCCGAGAACAAAGGGCGATGCAGAGACAACATCTTTTTCTCCGCTGACCTTCTCTAATACTTCTTTGTAGTCAGTTATATCCCCTCTGTAGCTGAGCACTATAATATGTGCATTTACCCCAAGTATTTTTCTCTGCAGGTCCTCATGAAAGCCGCTCATAACTGAGAGGACAATAAGGAGCGCCATGACACCGACTGCCACGCCGCCAACAGAAATTACTGTATTAAGAGAAATTCCTTTATGTCTTTTTCTTGATTTAAGATAACGGAATGCTATAAAAAAGTGATATGGCATATTTTTTCGCATGCAAATAAATATATCATGAATCAGCGGGTTTCAACAAGAGTCAAATTAATTACAGAACGTTGACCCCCTATAGCTTATGTGGCATAATAACAACATGTATAGAAGAATCCTGTTAATACTGCCCGTCCTTTTTATTTTTTCATGTGCGCCGATATTTCGTACAGAGCCTGCCGAATCTCCTGATATTCCAAAAGAGGCTTATTATCACTATATCCTCGGCTATACAGCAGAACTTTCAGGCAAATGGGAAGACGCGCTGAATAACTATTCAGAGGCGCTTAAGATAGACCCTGCATCTCCTTACATCAGAACCCAGATAAGTTATGTGTTTCTGAGGACAGGCAAGATTCCTGATGCTATCGCAATGACAGAAGAGACTGTGAAGACAAATCCTGATTATGTGCCTGCGCTTATGCTGCTTGGTGAACTTTATAACAGCCAGAAAAATACAGACAAGGCAATAAAGATTTTTGAGAAGGCGCTTAAACTTGATAACACACAGGCAGACGCATACCTTTTTCTTGGGGTTTTGTATGCTGCGGAAAAGCGGTATTCCGATGCAAAGGAAATCCTTGAGTCTTTTCTCAAAACAGACCCCGGCAATGCTATGGGCATGTATTACCTTGGCCTTATAAATATGGATTTGGAGGATTACGATAAAGCGGCGGAATATTTCAGCAAGGTCACAGAGATAAGACCGAATTTTGATGCCGCATACCTTAATCTCGGGGTGATAAGCGAACTAAAGGGAGATTTGAAACAGGCGGAGAAGCATTATAAAAAGAGCGTGGAGCTTAACCCGCATAACACGCTTGCACAGGAACGGCTTACGCAGATTTATCTGAAAGAGAAAACCGTTGACAAGGCCATAGAGCAACTCAGGAATATGAGCATTCAGGAGCCGGCAAATCTTGATATACACAGAAGACTCGGATTCCTCTATATAGAAAGCAAGCAGTATGACAGGGCCATAGAAGAATTCAGGATTGTCCTTACAGCCAGGCCGGCGGACGTACAGATTAGATACTATTTAGCTATTACCCTTGAAGAAGCAGTCAGATATAAAGAGGCGGCAGAAGAATTGAAAAAGATTATTGCCGTGGATCCAAAAAACATAGGGGCATTCCTGCATCTCGGATTTATCTATTCAAAAGAAGGACAGCACACTGATGCGGTAAAAATGTATGAAGAGATACTGAGCTTTGAGAAAGGCAAGCCTGAAGTGTATGTATATCTCGGAGTAAGTTATATGCAGTTAAAAGACTACAAAAAAGCAGAGGGGATACTCTCAGAGGGGCTGGGGCTTTTCCCCAATGATGCTGAACTCAATTTCAATATGGCAGTGGCGCATGAAAAAACAGGCAGATTTGAAGATATGGTGAAATATCTTAGGCGCACTATTGAGATAAATCCCGAACATGCCGACGCCCTGAATTACCTTGGATACAGTTACGCTGATAAAGGCATAAACCTTGAAGAGGCGCTTTCTCTTATACAGAAGGCGCTTAAATTAAAACCTGATAACGGGTATATTATTGACAGCATTGGCTGGGTGTATTTCAAAATCGGTAAGCATGAGGAGGCTGTAAAGACATTGCAGAAAGCCCTGAGCATAGTAAACAATGACCCTGTAATCTATGAACACCTTGGAGATGTCTACCTCTCTCAGGGTCTGAATAAAGATGCGCTAAATGCATGGGAAAACGCGCTGAAGTTCCACGAAAAAGAAGAGGGGCTTAAAGAAAGAGTAGAAAAGAAAATTCAAGATTTAAAATTAAAAATTCAAAAGTAAGGAATCCCATAATTTCACGCTTTGAATTTTGATGGTTGCATCCCTATGTTTACATTAAAAACACCTGCAAAGATAAACTGGTTTCTGTCGGTTCTGGGAAAAAGAGAAGACGGCTATCATGAGATATTAAGCCTCATGCAGAGCATTTCCCTCTATGACTATCTAACTTTTGGATATTCTGACAGGATCAAGGTAATAACAGACGCCGATATACCTCTTGAGGAAAATCTCGTTTATAGGGCGGTGCTTCTGCTCAAGGAAAAGTTATCGGTTAACAAAGGAGCAATTATAACATTAAAGAAAGAGATACCGGTATCTGCAGGCTTGGGCGGAGGAAGCAGCGATGCGGCATGCGCCCTTTCAGGGCTGAACAGGCTGTGGAAACTCGGATTGAAAGATGAAGAGATGATAAAATTCGGCGGAATACTGGGCTCTGATGTCCCCTTCTTTTTTAAAGGCCCTCTGGCTGTGGTTAGAGGCAGAGGTGAGATAGTCACGAAATTTGAAGCCTGCAGCAGACATATTATTGTTATTGTGAAGCCTGCTCTTGGCATATCAACAAAATGGGCATATTCAGAAATGAGCAAACTGCTTCCAGAGTTGACAAAGAGAGATAATAATATTAAACTTTTCTGTCATGCCCTTGAGAGGCAGGATTTTAAATCAATAGCCTTAATGATGAAGAATGACCTTGAGCTTCCTGTGATAAGGGAAGTTCAGGTTATAGGGGAAATTAAGGACAGGCTGCTTGTCATGGGCGCAGAGGCTTCTCTTATGAGCGGAAGCGGACCGACTGTCTTCGGTGTATTCAACAGCAGGGAAAAAGCCGAGGATGCTGCTGAGGCGATGAGGCCTTGCTGGAGCAGGGTTGTTGAGACCATTACTACAGTGCAACAGAGCAGAGGCGCAGCAGAGCAGTCCCGATAATATCGGGATTGCTCTAATAACTGCTGTTCACTGAAAATGGGGCGTCGACAAACGGCAAGTCAGGAGATTTTGGATCTCCCATATGGAGGTTCGAATCCTCCCGCCCCAGTTAGCTCGATTTTGCTCTGCAAAATCGAAAGGTTTTAGGTTTCAGGTATTAGTTGTCAGTTGACTAAAACCTGACAGCTGAATACTGACACCTGAAAATGGAGGAACAATGCCAAACAGCATAAAGCTCTTAACAGGGAATTCTAATAGGAAGCTCGCTGGAGAAGTTGCGGAGTATCTCGGGATTCCTGTCTGTGATACGCTGATAACCACATTCAGCGACGGCGAGATCATGGTTCAGATAAACGAGAATATAAGAGGCTCTGATATATTTGCGCTTCAGTCAACATGCACCCCTGTAAATAATAATATTGTAGAACTCCTGCTTCTCATTGACGCATTGAAAAGGGCTTCGGCAGGAAGGATAACCGCGGTTATCCCTTACTACGGATATGCAAGGCAGGACAGAAAGGTTCAGCCGAGGGTGCCTATATCCTCAAAACTGGTGGCTGACCTTATAACAGTGGCAGGCGCTAACAGGGTGCTGACAGTTGACCTCCATGCAGGACAGATA
>JAZDJF010000090.1:0-2586 GCA_043804165.1 Nitrospirota bacterium | reverse complement strand
CGTCAAGAACCTGATCCGGTGTTTTACTGCTTAATTCTCCCATTTAAAAACTCCTTTTTTATTAAAAGAATAATACGTGCTTTGCGTCTTCCATCGCTTTCTGTATCTCAGAAAACGGAGCAACCTTTATCTTCTTGTCAGTAGTGTAATATCAATTCTGTAAATATGAATCAGGGTATAATCCTCAAGGGATTACACGAATCTCTCAAAGAGAGAAAAGGAGGATCATACCCATGAGTAAGAGTTTATCAAAGAAGGCAAAAAAAGTCATTGAGGAGAGCTTGGAAGAGTTCAAGGCAGTTCCGCCGCTGACAGAATTGACGAGGATAGGAGCGAGGATGATGTTACAGGTAGCCTTAGAGGCAGAAATAACGGCGCACCTTGAGAGGGACTATTACGAGAGGACCACCTCGGCGAAAGGGAGCCGCAACGGATCAAAACCCAGGACGGTAAAGATCGGCAGCGGAGACATTGGAATACAAATGCCGCAGGCAAGAAATGTCGGTGGGCCGTTTCATTCGGTGATACTGCCGCCCCGAGTGCAGTTTTTCTGCTGTTTGCTGATGAAGCAAGAAAGCGAATAAGGATTTTCTCTCCTTGACTAACCTTAAAACTAATCATTATAATTGCAAACTGAATAATTTTTTTAGATAGCGCAGATATTATCCGCGTTACTCAAACTTTTGGGAAATATCATGGAAGAAATTAACGAGTTAATAGAACAGAGAATTAAAAAGCTTGATGAACTCAAGGCTTTAGGCATAGAGCCTTTTGGCGGCAGTTTTGATATAAAGGACTATGCTGAGGACTTAATTAATAAGCACAGTTCTACAACCAAAGAGGAACTGGAGGCGTCTCCTGTTAAATGCGTGATAGCCGGAAGAATAATCATGATGCGTGATTTCGGGAAGGCTGCATTTGCGCATGTGCAGGATTCAACTGCAAGGATTCAGGTCTATTTTAGAAAGGACATTCTGAATGAAAAGTACAGCGTGGTTAAAAAACTGGATATCGGCGACATCATTGGCATAAGCGGAAAGCTTTTCAGGACAAAGACGAATGAACTCACAATAGAGGTTGATGACTTCACATTTCTCACAAAATCACTAAGGCCATTGCCTGAGAAATGGCACGGTCTTAAAGACATTGAGACGCGGTACAGGCAGAGGTATGTTGACCTCATTGTCAATCCGGAAGTTAAAGAAACATTCAAGAAAAGAAGCTCAATCATAAAGGCTGTGAGGGATTTCCTTGAGACAAAGGGTTTTATTGAAGTAGAAACACCTATGATGCACCAGATACCGGGAGGTGCGGCTGCAAGGCCTTTCAAGACTCATCACAATGCGCTTGATATAGAACTGTATCTCAGGATTGCTCCGGAGCTTTATCTAAAAAGACTGCTTGTGGGAGGATACGAAAAAGTTTACGAACTCAACAAAAATTTCAGGAATGAAGGTATCTCAACGAAACATAACCCTGAGTTTTCAATGCTTGAATTTTATATCGCATACAAAGACTACAATTATCTTATGTCCCTGACAGAAGAGCTTATCTCCTATGTGACAGAAAAGACTCTTGGGACTTTGAAGGTTCCATTTGGAGATGAAGAGATAGACTTTACCCCTCCATGGCCCAAGATACCTTTTCTTGATTCGCTGACTCAAAAAGGCGTGTCCACAGACATTCTGAATGATATTGACAAGGCAGCAGCATGGGCAAAGGCAAATAAAATTGAGATAGACAAGGGCGCATCGCTTGGAAAGGTTCTTGATGAGATTTTCAAAGAAAAGGTCGAGCCGTATCTCATACAGCCGACATTCATAATTGATTATCCTGTTGAACTCTCACCGCTTGCTAAGAGGAAAAAAGACAGGCCAGAGCTTGCGGAGAGGTTTGAACTCTTTGTTGCAGCGAGGGAGATTGCCAATGCATTCTCAGAGCTCAATGACCCTATGGATCAGAGGGAGAGATTTCAGAGGCAGGTGGAGGCAAAGGAAAAGGGAGACGAAGAGACAATGTGGATGGATGAGGATTTTATTCGTGCCCTTGAACATGGAATGCCTCCGGCAGCAGGTGAGGGCATAGGAATTGACAGGCTTGTTATGTTTCTCACTAATTCGCAGTCAATAAGGGATGTAATTCTTTTTCCGCAGTTAAAGCCAGAGGCGTAAAGAGCCTGCCTTGAGTGAGGTTATAATAAAGCAGCAAAATCCTTTAAGACGTATGCGTTTTCCTGATGAACTTGTGGGGATTTACTGGTTCTCCAATGAAAAGGCAGGACAGCCTCTCAATGCGAGGCATTTAAATGCCTATTGCCTTATACACATAAGTAAGCTAATATTGGTGTATAAGGAAGGAGGTAACATGGCAAGGACAAATGTAGAGCTGGATGACAGGGTTGTAAAAGAGGCAATCAAGCTGACGCATCTTCAGACCAAAAAAGCTGTTGTAAATTATGCCCTTGAGGAGCTTGTGAAGAAATTAAGAAGGAAAAAGATGCTTGAACTTGAGGGTAAAGTACAGTGGGAAGGAAATTTATCCGAGATGCGGAAAAGCAGGATATGATACTCGTTGACACAAGTGTCT
>JAZDJF010000089.1:0-2163 GCA_043804165.1 Nitrospirota bacterium | reverse complement strand
TTATCAGGCAGCAATCCTTGCAGAGCTTTCCATGGAGGTTTTCACAATAGAGCGAAAAGCCTTGCTTGCTAAAAAGGCAGAGGAGAGATTTCAGGCGCTGGGATATGGCAATGTCCATGTCATAACCGGCGACGGCACGCTCGGCTTGCCTGAAAAGTCTCCTTTTGACAGGATACTGATAACAGCTGGTTCACCTAAGATTCCAGAGCCTTTGATAGAACAGTTGGCTGACGGAGGAATAATTATTGCCCCTGTTGGAATACGGTTTTCGCAGCAGCTTCTGATTGTAAGGAAATCCAAAGGCGTTTTGTCAGAACAATTGCATGTGCCGTGTGTGTTTGTGCCTTTGATAGGTGAATACGGTTGGTCAGGCGATGAAGAAGCCTGATATTGTTAATAGCCATCCCGGCTCTCAGAGATTTCTTATACAACTCAGATTCACGAAAAATGTCAGTTATTAATCTTATTGAATCGCTTGAAAAAGACGACAGGTTCAGCCCCTCAATAACAGAGCACAGGTATATTCATCCAGTAGAACCACTGTATAAAAAGATTGACCTTGATGAGAACTTAAGAGGAGTTCTTAAGAATCAGGGGATTGAGTTGTTCTGGAGCCATCAGGTTGAGGCGATTGATTTAATCAGGCAGGGCGAGAACGTTGTTGTAATGACTCCGACTGCAAGCGGGAAAAGCCTCATCTATAACATACCTGTTATTGAATCAATAATAGAAAATCCTGAAACCAGAGCCCTGTATATTTTCCCTCTGAAAGGACTTGAGCAGGATCAGGTCAAGAACCTTAATGAGCTTTTTTATGAAGTGGGTATTAATCCCCCCTCACCCCCCTTTACCCAGCACTTTTACAGAAGTGCGGGGTTTAGCACAGGGGGGCCTGGGGGGATTTTAA
This sequence comes from Nitrospirota bacterium, assembly GCA_043804165.1. Classification (GTDB taxonomy): domain Bacteria; phylum Nitrospirota; class Thermodesulfovibrionia; order Thermodesulfovibrionales; family UBA1546; genus UBA1546. The sequence goes on along the minus strand of JAZDJF010000089.1, from coordinate 1,256 downwards.
AAGGCGATGAGGATGGATTGCTGAAAGAAAAAACTGCAAGAGGCACGAAATCTCCATTACGAGTTGCCGAGGTCTATGACGGAGATACTACAGCATACAGAAGGGGAAAGATACGAAAGGTTTTTCAAAGGGGGATCGCGGGGGAAACAGAATTTCCCCCGCGTGTTAATGTCATATTCACAAACCCTGATATGCTCCATCTTGCAATAAACCCTTTTCATGCAAAATGGGAAGAGTTCTTTAAGAATCTCAAGTATGTTGTTGTGGATGAGATACACACATACCGCGGGGTGTTCGGCTCTAATGTTGCCCATGTATTGAGGAGGCTCAGAAGGATATGCAATTACTGGGGTTCAAACCCTCAATTCATTGCCTGTTCAGCTACGATTGCAAATCCGAAGGACATTGCAGAGGAACTCATCGGACTACCTTTTAAGGCTGTGACAGAAAGCGGCGCTCCTCAGGCAGGAAGACACTTCATGTTCATAAATCCATTGCTTGAAAGCCCTTATACAGAGGCAACCGCTTTATTCATTAAATGCCTTGAGGCAGGCTTGAAGACCATTGTGTTCACAAAGGCGAGAAAGATTACAGAGCTTATATATAAGTGGACTGTTGACAGGGCTCCTCAGTTTGCCGAAAAAATCAGCCCCTATCGCGCAGGTTTTCTTCCGAAGGAAAGGAGAGAGATAGAGCAGAAACTCTTCAGCGGTGAACTCCTCGGCGTTGTTTCAACAAGCGCCCTTGAACTCGGTGTTGATATAGGCGGACTTGATGTATGTATTCTTATAGGTTATCCGGGTTCAATATCAAGCACATGGCAGAGGGCAGGACGGGTTGGAAGAGAGGGGCAGGAATCATTGATAGCGATGATCGCGATTCAGGATGCGCTTGACCAGTATTTTATGAGACATCCTGATGCGTTCTTTGAAAAATCTCATGAGGCTGGAGTCATAGACCCAGAGAATAAGAATATCATTAAAAAGCATCTTCCCTGCGCCTCGTCAGAGATATATCTGAGAGCCGGGGACAGCATTTATGACACTGAAAAACTTATGCCGCTGATAGAAGAGCTTGTTCAGGAAGGGATGTTAAATCCCGGCAAAAGAGGCGATATCTGGTTTTCAAGAAGCAGGATGCCGCACAGAGAGGTTGAGATTAGGGCTATCGGAAAGCCTTTTGATATAGTGGATGAATCAGGAAGGCATATCGGAGACTTGAGCGGAACAAGGATTTTCAGAGAAGCATTCCCCGGC
>JAZDJF010000088.1:0-4783 GCA_043804165.1 Nitrospirota bacterium | reverse complement strand
GAAGCGCAGAGGATAAGGCTTGCAACGCAGATGGGGTCATCCCTTACAGGAGTGCTTTATGTCCTTGACGAGCCAAGCATCGGGCTTCATCCGAGAGACTGTAGAAAACTGCTTGAAAGCCTTTCGTCAATAAGAGACTCAGGAAATACAGTGATAATCGTTGAACATGATGAAGATACTATAAACTGGGCTGACCATGTAATTGACATGGGGCCTGGCGGAGGGCTTAGAGGCGGATGGATAACCGCAGAAGGTCCGCCTCATGTTATCAGGGATAATAAAAACTCATTGACAGGCAGATACCTCAAAGGCGAACTGAGCATACCTGTGCCTGCCAAGAGGAGAAAGCCCGGAGCCTTCATAAAGATTATCGGCGCGTCTGAATTCAATCTTAAGGATATAGATGTCAAGATGCCGCTTGGTCTATTCACATGCATAACAGGGGTTTCAGGTTCGGGCAAGAGCACGCTAATATTTGAAACTCTATACAAAGCTATCGCCAGAAAACTATATAAAAGCGCTCTCATCCCTGGAAGGCACAGGGAAATCACAGGCATAGAAAAAATTGACCGCATAATATGCGTTGACCAGTCTCCGTTAGGACGCACGCCAAGGTCAAATCCGGCAACTTATACAGGGATATTCACATATATCAGGGAACTCTTTGCGCAGATTCAGGACTCAAAGGTCAGGGGATACACTGCATCCCGCTTCAGCTTTAATGTCGCTGGCGGAAGATGTGAATCATGCCACGGCGGAGGGACGCTTAGAGTTGCTATGCATTTCCTTCCTGATGTTTACATACCGTGCAATGTATGCAAAGGCAAAAGATACAACAAAGAGACACTTGAAATAAGATATAAAGACAAAAACATAGCGGATGTCCTTGCGATGACGGTCTCGGAAATGCTCCAGTTCCTCAGCGCAATCCCCCTTATACGCCAGAGGCTTGAAATACTTGAGGATGTGGGGCTTGGCTATATACAGCTCGGCCAGTCTGCAACAACGCTCTCAGGCGGAGAAGCGCAGAGGGTAAGGCTTTCAAAGGAATTCGGGAAAAGATCAACAGGCAATACCCTTTATCTGCTTGACGAACCTACAACAGGACTGCACTTTGCCGATATCCAGAAACTTCTTGATGTCATAAACAGCCTCATAGACCTCGGGAATACAGTGGTTGTCATAGAGCATAATCTTGACGTTATAAAATCAGCAGATTATATAATTGACCTCGGGCCTGAGGGCGGAGAAAAAGGTGGCAGGGTCATAGCCACAGGAACGCCCGAAGAAGCGAGTATAAATCCGGATTCATATACAGGGATAGCTTTAAAAAATAAACTCCCAAGAGTTAACCCGAATAATGCAGACATTGCTCAATCCCGATGTGTATCGGGACTTTAACTCGATGATTTTATTAAAATATCTTTATTTGTTATATTCACTGAAATATTCCAAAAACCATCAGAGAAAGGTATGCTAAGGTATCGAAAAATAAATTTTTTCACAATCCCGATGTGTATCGGGACATCATTTGAATGCATTTTTTGGGTTAAACCATAAAGATGTCCAGCGCTAATAAAATGATCCCTCCGAAAGAACTGCTCCACTTTTTAAAGAAAGAAAATAATTTTGTAATCGCAGCGCATATAAGCCCTGACGGCGATGCGCTTGGTTCTTCCATTGCGCTATCAATGGCGCTTGAATCCCTCGGAAAAAAAACAATAGTCTATGACAAAGATCCGGTGCCTGAATTTTACAAATTTCTGCCGGGCAGTGAAAGATTCACAGATTCAATTCAAAATTCAAAATTCAAAATTCAAAATTTAATTCTGCTTGACTGCAATGATGCTGAGCGCGCAGAGATAGGAAAGCTGCAATTCGCTTCCTCGGCAGTCATAGACCACCATGAAACAGTAAGGGACTTCGGCGATATAAAGTGGATAGACCCAAAGTCGCCTGCAACCGGGCTGATGATTTTTTATTTGATAAAGGAATTAGGCGTGACTGTGACAAAAGAGATTGCTGTAAACCTTTACGCTGCTATTGCTATTGATACAGGCACTTTCAGGTACAGCAATACGACCTCTGATGTTTTGCGGGCGGCAGCAGAACTGGTTGAAACCGGAGCAGACCCCTCATACATTGCTGAAAACCTTTATGAGACATGGACAGAAAGCAGGCTCAGGCTTCTCCTTAAGGTTTTTAACACGCTGGAGATACATAATGATATTGCAGTCACTCATGTTACGCTTGAGATGTTCAGGGAAACAGGCGCTGCAATTGCAGATACAGAAACTTTTCCGGGATTTCCAAGGAAGCTGAGATCAATAAAAATTTCAGCGCTTTTCAGGGAGATAGAGGATAACTACTACAAGATAAGCCTTCGTTCAAAAGGAAGAGATGTAAACGTCGCAAAAATAGCTGAGATGTTTGGGGGAGGGGGCCACAGCAACGCGGCAGGATATAATATCCGTGCAGATTTTAGGACAGCAAAAGAGGCTCTTTTAAAGGCAGTAAGAGAGACAGCCTGATGCCTCTTCCTTGACCCAGATAATGCAGATATTGCTTTCGCCTAAGCGAATCCGCCGAGGAGGACAAAAATCTTTATTTAACTAAGAAGTGTAAAAGTATGGTAACATGACTGCTATTCCCGCTTGTCGGGTTTGTCATTCCGACTTGTTCGGAATCATTCTGAAGAAGGATGCTGGACAAGCCAGCATGACAGCATGGAGAAGGATTGCGGACAAGCCGCAGTGACAAATGGTACACACATGTCTTCTTACTTATGACCGTATTAGTAATATCAGCGTTTTAAATGTTGCCTATCTTTAAATCTTTCCGTAAAATATTTTTATGAAGGTTGAATTGTTAAGGAATATAGGCAGACAGCTTCTGAAAGAGATTCCCCTCTTAAAACAAAAACCCTTTGCGCAAACAGCTCTCGGTGTCGGCGCCTCAGGAGATAAAACATTCCCTGTTGATAAAAAAGCAGAGGAGATTATCATCTCAGGGCTTGAGGCATCAGGAGAGCCTTTAACCATTGTCTCAGAGGAAGCAGGCATCCACGATATAAAAGGCGGCGGCAGGAAAGTATTGATAGACCCTATTGACGGCAGCAAGAATGCAATAGCAGGAATCCCGTTTTATTGCGCATCAATCGCAGTTGCCGATGGCAGCACAATCGGTGACATTGAGCTTTCATACATTGTGAACCTTATCAATGGAGATGAGTTCTGGGCTGAAAAAAATAAAGGCGCTTTCTTGAACGGCGAAAGAATTTCAACACAGAAAGACAGAGAGATGTATCTTGTCGCATATGAAGCGCAGTCTCCGGGGAGGGATATACAGGGGATAATGCCCCTGCTCTCAAAGTCAAGAAAAACCCGATGCCTTGGAGCAACAGCGCTTGACCTTGCATACCTTGCCTGCGGTTCAATTAGTATATTTGCGAACCCTTCGCTTTCAAGGAGCTTTGATTTCGGAGGAGGCTGGCTGCTGGTCAGAGAGGCAGGCGGAATATTTACGGATATAAAAGGCAATCCTATTGAGGCAGCGGAGATAAGTCTTAAAAAAAATGCATCACTGCTTGCATCAGGAAACAAAGAACTGCATAAGGAGGCGTTGAGATTATTAACTCAGTGAGATACCTGTTCCAGGCAATATTGTTTTTATTGCTGCTTTCTACTTTGCTTTATGCTGGTGAAGGCATAATTGAAAAGGAGATAACTTATACCGTTGCTAAGGGCGATTACGGAGAGCTGATAGAAGGCAAACTCGGCATAAGCTGGGCAGATATAGCCACAGCCAATTCCATTAATCCCCGCGCGCCTCTGGCAAGGGGACAGGCGCTGAAGGTAAAGTTCAGGCGGATTATACCTGCCAGAATTGACAACGGCATTGTCATAAATATACCTGACCGAACGCTTTACAGATTTTCTGAAGGAAAGCTTAAGGATTATTACTTCATTTCAGCTGGGAAGCCTACATGGCAGACACCGCTTGGCGAATTTACCATAAAGAACAAGGCAAAAGACCCCACATGGTATGTGCCTGTGTCAATCCAGAAAGAGATGGCGGACAGCGGGCAGGATGTTATTATGGAAATACCTTCAGGGCATGAAAACCCGCTCGGAGAATACTGGCTTCAGCTTTCACTCCAAGGCATAGGGCTTCACGGAACAAACGCACCCCATAGCATCTACAAATTCAGAAGCCACGGCTGTATGAGGCTCAGGCCGGAGGTTGCAGAGTTCTTGTTTAATGATGTGGTTGTCGGGACAAAAGGGATAGTCATGTATGAGACTGTAAAAGCAGTAAAGACCGCTGACGGCAGGATTGTGATTGAGGTTTATAAGGATTTTTATAAAAAGCGCATAAATTACAATGACAAGATAAAAGAAAAGTTGAAAGAACTCAATGCGCTTGACAGGGTTAACTGGAATAAGATCAAAGAGGCGATAGAGAAAAAAGACGGGCTTGTATGGGATGTGAGTTTATGACCAGCAAAATCGGGCTAATGCCTCTCTATCCGTCATTCCGACTCTTGTCCTCGTCAAGCGAGGACAAGAGTCGGAATGACAAACCCGACAAGCGGGAATGACATTTTCATTATATATCAATTTCTATTACCTTCTCCTTTGATTTTTCGCCCCTGATTATTTTTACGCAATTCTTTTTTACCTTGAAATATTCTGCTAAGACTTCAGCCACAACCTTATTAGCCTTTCCGTCAACAGGAGGGGCATTTACATAAACCTTCAATATCCCTTGTCCTTCAACAACC
>JAZDJF010000087.1:0-4025 GCA_043804165.1 Nitrospirota bacterium | reverse complement strand
CCCATGAGTTTTATTCCTATTTTTTTGAATCCTGTTTTTGAGAGCCAGTTTTTCATTTCATCCGGCGAATAGCTTCTTCCACCCTCTGTATTGACAAGCATGTTAACAGAGAAGAGCGCCCCCTGCGGAGGATGCGCCCTGTCTTTCAGCAGATGGAATTCCTGAATGACTATCCTTCCGCGTTTGTTCAATGCCTTTTTGCATTTTTTCAGCAAGTAGAGATTATCTTTTTCTGAGAGTGAATGCAGTGTCTGGCTTACAAAGATGAGGTCGTAACCCCTGCCTATATCGTCGCAAAGGAAATCACCCTCAATGAAGTCTATATTTTTAATTCCCTCTTTTTTCACAACACGCCTTGCAATCTTTACGGTCTCAGGCCTGTCAAAGAGCGTGACATCAATCCCCTTTTTAGCCATCTCAATGGAATATGTTCCCGGCCCTCCTCCGAGGTCAAGGGCAGTCTTTACTTCCCCTGCTCCAATTGCTTTAATGACGGATTTAACTTTCAATGATGCGATATTATGCATGCCCATAATAAACGCCTCATGGTCGTGAGCCTTTCTGATTGGCTTCCCTGTCTTTATAATTTCATCCAGTTCTGACCAGTTCTGCCAGAGCGAATCAGCATGTCTGAGAATATCGCCCTGATAATAAGCGCTGCCTCTGACAAGAAACTTTGCTGCAATCGGAGCGTTTGAATATCTGTCCCTGTTCTTTTTCAGAAGCCCTATTCCTGTCAGGGCATCAAGCAGGATCTCAGTAGCCCTTAAATTTGTCTTTAAATTTTTTGCAATTGCATTTGCCGATTGAGGTTTAATAAGACAATCAAAAATCCTGTAATTGTTTGCAGTCAGCAGCACTCTTGAAGCCCGGAACCCTGCCCAGAGTTTTCTTAATTCTCCTGCCTCTTCAAGTACGGACATAATTCCTCCGTCGGTTATTTATCCGTATCATCATTGACTGGTTCAAGTAAATTTAAATTCCTTGGCGTATGGTCTATCTGTTCAATTATTGGAATTTCATCTGCTCCTGTGACCCCCAATTCTTTGAATTTTCTGACAGAAGGAAGCACCCGCGATTCCATAGAGCCCACAGCCTTGTTGTATGCTCCAATAGCCTTATCAAGACCAGAGCCAATATCAGTCAGATGCTTTATCAATGTATTCATCCTCTCATAAAGTTCTTTTCCCAAAGCAGCCACAATCTCTGTATTTTTTGTAATATTTTCCTGTCTCCAGACATGTGCTACTGAGCCTAAAATTGCAATAAAGGAAGCTGGTGAGGCTAATATTACTTTTTTAGCAAATCCTTCTTCCATCAGTTTTTCATCAAATTCGAGGGCAGCACTAAAGAAAGATTCTCCCGGTATAAATAAAACAACATAATCAGGTGCTTTCGGAAACTGATCCCAATATGATTTTGAGCTAAGGCTGTTTAGATGGGCTCTGATTTGTTGTGCATGCCTTTTCATTGCAAGTTTACGCTCTTCTTCTGTTGAAGCAGCAATAGCATCAAGATATGCATCCAGCGATACCTTTGCATCAACTACAATTTCACGTTCTGCTGGTAGATGTATTATCATATCTGGACGAAGGCGACCTGTTTCTGTTCCAACTGAAACTTGTTCCGTAAAATCACAGTGCACAGACATCCCTGAAAGTTCCGCAACCCTTCTCAGCTGCATCTCACCCCACCTGCCTCTGACTTGAGGTTTTCTTAAAGCAGATACAAGATTGCTCGTTTCTTTCTGAAGTGTTTCGTGAGTTGATGCCAGAGTCCTTAATTGTTCTTCAAGGCTGCCGTATGCTTTATGCCTGCTGTCTTCCATTACCTTTATCTGATCTTCATATCTCTTAAGCGTGTCTGATAACGGTTTAATCATACCGTCCATTGCAGTCTGGTGTTCTCCGAGTTTGCCTTTTGTCTCTTCAACTATTTTACCGAGACGTTCTGATGCAAGCGTAAGAAAACTCTCGTTGCTGCTTTCCAACGCTGCCTTAGAAAGGGCATTGAATGTGTCTGACATTTCTTTTTTCATGGTCTCAAGCAGCATCTTCTGTTCCTCAAGATTTTTCTGTGATTCTTCTAATCTTGTAAGCGCTTCAACCCTTGACTTCTTCTCATCATCGAGTTCTTTCCTGAGTAAACTTATCTCAGTTTCTCTTTGCTGAATCTGTTTGCCTCTTTCCTCAACAATTGCTTCAGCGCCCTTTACCCTTCCTTGAAGGCGGGAAGATGCAAAAAGCCATGCGATGACCCCGCCTATCACAGTCCCCAAAATAATAAATAATATCTCTGTCATAAGATTACCTCAGCCTGATTTTATAACTAATCCTTTCACTTTATCTTTTGTCCGATTCTCTCCCATCTCACAAATTCAAATGCACTTTTAATGCCTCGTTTATGTTTTCATGGATGCTGTAGTCTGCGATTAGTCCAATCGTGTCTTTGAGTCTTTGTTTTGAGATCGTCCTTATCTGATGTGCGAGGACAACTGAATCGCGAGAAAGCCCGGCAGTGCCTTTCTTTAATAAAACTTCATTCGGATAAATTTTTCTTCCTTCTTTTAATGAGGTCAACGGCAGGACGGTTACAACAGGCATAACTATATTAAAATCTTCATCGCTTATGACTAAGACAGGTCTTGTCCCTCTCTGCTCCGAACCGGTAACAGGATTCAGATCCGCTGAAAAGATTCTCCACTTATAATTCATTTATTGCACTCGTCAAAATCTGCATATTCAAAATCTTTTCCAACCTCTTTTATATCAGAAAGGAAAAGCGGATCTTTGCTTGCCCGAATAATAGCTTGTCTTATGTTGTCTTTCTTTATACTTTCAATTTCGTCTTTTATTGCAGACTCAACAAAGGCATTCATTGATTTAAAAACACCTTTTTCAACAATTTCTTTAGCCTGTGCTATTACTGTTTCATCCAGAACAAATGTTGCTTTTTTGCCCATCGCTAACTCCTTATACCAGTTTTTTATAATGTAGCATATGCAAGCTAATATTGCCAGCAATTAATGCTGGTAAAAATGCAGGCATATCAAACCGCTTAGAAATCACTTTTATCTTAACCAAGTGGATTGTAAGGATAAATTCATGTTTCCTCCTCCACAATATCCGTCCTGACCAGTGTGAGTATGGCAGAATGGGGAACGATAAGGTATTTTTTATCTTCAAACTCTATCTCTACTGCGGCATCTTTAAGAAAGATTGCATAATCGCCTTCTGCCGCCTGCAAAGGTATGTATTTTAATTCCTGTTTCTTTTTAGCAGACCACGGCTCTTCAAGGATTACATTTGGGTCATGGACAGGATAGCCCGGGCCAATTTTTATAACATACCCTCCCTGAACTTTGTCTTTTTCTTTCACCGTGGGCGGAAGATAAAGCCCTGCGCTGGTTCTGTCTCCTTTCTCATCAGGCTCTATCAAAACCCTGTCGCCTACGATTATAAGATTCTTTTTGGCTTTCATAACAGATATTTTAGAATATTTTTGTGACAATTAGCTCTTCCCCTGCGCCTGTGACTGGAAAATTCATTTGCAGTCATTTCCTTCAGGTTCTATATGGACAACGATGTCGGTAACCGCAGGGAAACTGCTCTTAATCCTTTCTTCGAGAGAGTCGGCAACTTCATGAGCTTTCTCAATAGACATTTTCGGGGCAACAAGGATATGCACGTCAAGATTTATTGAGTGCTCAGTGCCCCTTGTCCTTATGTCATGGCATCCTTTTACGCCTTCAACACTTTTCATAACAGCCTCAAGAGCCGTTGTATCAATGCAGATTGTGTCGACGAGGACATCAGATGCCCTTTTAATGATTTCATATCCGATTTTTGCTATAAGAAATGCTATGACAAGACCTGCAATTGTATCTGCGATACGATACCCTGACTTTGTGATTATAAGACTTACAATTACACCGATAGAGGCCAATATGTCACTCTTTGTGTGCATCGCATCAGCAATAAGAATTTCACTTTTAAGCTCTATCCCTTTTTTTCTTTCATAAATAG
>JAZDJF010000086.1:0-2298 GCA_043804165.1 Nitrospirota bacterium | reverse complement strand
TGTCATCAACTGTCGTAGAAAGGTTTTTCAGTGTGGTTACATTTTTTCTCACAAGTGAACTGGCGTTTATCATCTCTGTGAATGCGAGTTCGCACCCGAAAGACCTGTTAATCATACGGAAAGACAGGTCGCTTATCCCTGCCATGGGAGCAAGTAACAATGGAGAATCTAACTTTATGTGTCCGATTGAAAGCATGGCTGTTTTTTATTATACATTAGACGGATTATGGCTTCCTGCTTCCTTCATACAACTCGTATTCCAGCAGCCTGCATTCAATACTGCTGTTAAAGGACTGCATGCGCCTCTTTGTCTTAAGTCCCACTTTCTTTGCGAGGTCAAGATTTCCCGTGAATATGTAGCCTGTGTATCCCTTGCACCTCAGAATATCTTCTGTGACAATGACTTTTTTCATAACAGCCGCTGTAAGAGTATTCTGTAAAAAGATTTCAAAAAATGCAATATAGCTTGAAGCCTGATGCGTTATCAATCTATAATATCAAACTGTCTCAAAAGAAAAAGAAGAAATAAAAGTATCAGAGTGTCAGAGTGTCAAAGCATCAATTAAGATGTTCCCTGATTTTTAGGGAAGCCCTGTTTTTTGGTTAACCCGAATAATGCAGACATTGCTCAATCCCGATGTGTATCGGGACTTTAACTCGATGATTTTATTAAAATATCTTTATTTGTTATATTCACCCCGTTAGAAAGTCAAAGATTTTCTAACGGGGTTCACTGAAATATTCCAAAAACCATCAGAGAAAGGTATGCTAAGGTATCGAAAAATAAATTTCCTCACAATCCCGATGTGTATCGGGACATCATTCTAAATGCATTTTTGGGGTTAAGTGGGCTGAGAATCTTTGATGGTATGGATAGGGTATAGATATGGATATAGTCCTTGCAACAAGAAATAAGAAAAAGATTGATGAGATAAGGAGGATTGTCAAGGATATGCCTGTCACTATTTATACGCTTGATGATTTCCCCGGATGCCCTGAAGTTGTTGAAGGCGGAAAGACCTTTGAAGAAAATGCCGTGAAGAAGGCAAGGGCTGTTTCAGGCTATACGAAGATGCCTGCCCTTGCCGATGATTCAGGGCTTGAGGGTTACGCCTTGGGCGGAGCGCCCGGAGTTCTCTCTGCAAGGTATGCAGGAGAAGGCGCAGATGACAAAAGAAATTATGAGAAGCTTCTAAGCGAAATGAGTTCTGTGCCTGACGATAAAAGAGGCGCGCGCTTTGTATGTGTAATAGCTCTGGCATTTCCTGACAGCAGGGTGGAGACATTTTCAGGATATGCTGAGGGCAGAATAGGGATTGAGCCTAAAGGCCTTCATGGATTCGGATATGACCCAATTTTTTACCCCGATGGATATAGTAAGACATTTGCTGAAATGAACGATGGAGAAAAGGATGCTATCAGCCACAGGGGTAGAGCGCTGAGTGAGGTTCAGCGGTATCTCAGATAAAAGATAGATTTTTCGATGGCTTAATAGCTTAAAGGCATGTAATGTAATAAGGGTAATAAGTAAATATTATCGATACTATAAAAAATATAAATTTGACTTAAAACATGGGTGAGAATATCCTTATATCTTGTATTCTGTTTTAAAAAAATTCGCACTGCCGCATAATTTAGATTTGTAATTAAAATAACGCTAAATATGGGGGGTAGAGCTATGAGATTAGTATTGTTAGGTGCGCCTGGCGCGGGCAAAGGGACTCAGGCGAAGATGCTTATTGAAAAATACAAGATTCCCCAGATTTCAACAGGTGATATCCTTAGAAAGGCTGTGGCTGATGGCACACCACTCGGAAAAGAGGCAAAAGTAATTATGGATAAGGGTGAGCTCGTTCCAGACAAGATAGTTTTGGGTCTTGTTGAGGAGAGAGTCAAGCAGGATGACTGTAAAAAAGGTTTTATACTTGATGGGTTCCCGAGAAATACTGTCCAGGCAGAAGCACTTGATAAGATGCTAAATGCCATGGGGTTGCCGATTGATTCTGCCTTGAGGGTTGATGTCCCAAAGGATGACCTTATGAAGAGACTAACAGGAAGGAGGACATGTAAGAATTGCCAGCAGATGTACAACGTATATTATTCGCCGCCAAAGAAGGATGCTTTATGTGATAAATGTGGTGGCGAGCTTTTTCAGAGGGGTGACGACAAAGAGGATACGATCAAGAAAAGGCTTGATGTATATGATGCGCAAACAGCACCTCTTATAGATTATTACAATAAGAAAGGAATACTTAAGTCCGTAATGGGTGTTGGCAATATTGATGAGATATTCAATAA
>JAZDJF010000085.1:0-10203 GCA_043804165.1 Nitrospirota bacterium | reverse complement strand
AGTTACTATTATAAAAATTGAATATATAGGAGAACATCCTTAAAAGAAAAGGTAAAAACTATGGATATATTGAAAAATTACTGGTGGATACTCATTACCATTCCGTTACTAACCTTTGTGCTTTATGTTTTGGCTAAGACTATTAAGCCTCGCAGAGAAAAGGTAAAGGAAATGACAGGCATATCTATTATTGCCATAATATGGGGTATTATTACACTTTGGCTCGCCTATTGTCAGCATTTAAGTAACTTTTACGTTTTCTCCGGTGTTTGTTTTATATTAATAGGCGGTTTACGGCTACTGTATGACTATAAACTTAAAAAGTAAGAAGATAAAAAGAAGAAGTAAAGGGAGAAAATAAAAAAAGACATTTTATTTAACTCTTTCCAAATCAATCAATTCTGAAACAAATCCCTAAACTACATGCAAATTTTTTGTTAGATTTTGCCTTTTTCCTCATCCATTAACTCCAGCTTGGTAGGGAGGTTTTTAATAGGGTGATAATGTGAATGGGGACGGTTCTGATGGCAATCGGGAAGGTGTACTGCTCCCCATTAGTCAAGGGGTTTTTAAGTTACCGACGAATAATTTTCAGACAGGCACGCTGGCTTCAGCTCAGCGCGCCTGTTTTTTTATGAGCTTTATTGAAGGTTTATGCTTTTAGGCACTTTCGGGAGGTGGTATAATCAAATACTATGAGCTATTGGTTTGGTTTGACGTTGGAAAAATATGCTGTTTTGGTTTCTGACAGGCGCCGGATTGATTATGAGCATGGTAGTTCAGTAGATGACAGCCATCCTAAGATACATAAGATAAACGATTCCATTTACATAACTGGTTCAGGATTACTGCCATTTATCGAAGAAGTCGCAAAGAATTTCAGGGAGATGTTTGGAGCTCACCGGCCTTCGCTCAAGATTCTCCGAAACAGTTATTTAGAATTACAGGGCACGTTATTAAAGAAATATCAATGGTATCATAATCAGGTATTAAAGCAGTTAAAAGAGAAAAAATTGGATACTAGCGAACAGGAGCGACAATGCACAAGCGTGGTTATAGGGGCGGTTACCGAAGAAAATGTACCTCTATTGTTAGTCTCTCATTCAGTAGGCTCCTTTAAGGTTCGCGAACAATCAGGTGGTGGAAAATTTGTCTGCACGCCTCCTTTGGATGATTCTTTATTGGAGATGACTAACGCTATAAAGGATTTAATCGGCATTGCAGGAAAAGCCTTAAACAGGACAGGAATTTCAAGTTCTGAGATAAAAGAGAAAGCGTCTGAGTTGTTGCCGTCGGTCATTCAGGGGGTTGCCTCAAGAATATCCTCTGTAAGCCCTAATGGCGATATTGCTATAATTGGTTATGATGCCTCTTGGGAAATAGAATTTCAGTAAAGCATAGAGGAAAAACACTTAAAGGGATTTTGAGGGCTTGACTTTAGGAATTATCATCTGGCAATATCTTATAAGTATCGAGCCAGCGTTTAAAATCTTCCATATCTTCCTTACTAAATTCAGGCAGTTTTGTTTCGGCGAATTTGTTATTACCTATTGCTTTGTAGGCTTTTTTTATTATGCGGGTGGCAATGTAAAATTCATTTTCGGAAGGGCTGTAAAAAACGTTTAAGAAGCCAGAGGCATTGCTGATAAAAGTCAGCAGATTGTTATATTCAGAGGATTCTTCTATATCATATATATTTCCATCGAAAAGAATTGCAGAGAGCCTTGCGCCATTGCCTTCAAGTTTTTCATCTTCAGAAATAATCTTTACTAGTTTACCTTCTTTATCAATTTTGCCAAAAAAATCTCCCCCGCCTAGATAAATCTCATCCTCGCGAGCCAGTAGAGCATGAATATCCTCTTTTTTTAATTCAGGATGATTACCGATCATTCTTTCTAAAATATCTCCCTGTTCTTTTGTTAAAGCCATTTTTTTAGAAATTGCGATGGGTATTTAAACCTTATGTAAGCTTTTTTCAGAAAAATCCTTGACAAATCAAAAAGATATGATATAATCACAATTGACAATCAGGAAGAAGGCAACCAAGGGGCCTTGATACCTTGGGACTTCGTAAGAAGTGGCTTACACCAATAGGTAAGAGGCTGGGAAAGGATGAAGAATCCTGACCCGGCTTTTTTTGGTTATAGGGGGATTTAAAATGGCAGAGGTTAACTATAGGTCTTATGACGGGGATCTCTATAAGGTGATATTACGAGAATTAGCTCCGGAGGAAGCTAGCAAATATCTAAGGTCGATATATAAACCTAAAGAGGCATTGCCTATAATTATAATAAACCGAGACAGTAATTCATGCAGTTTTTTTGAATTTCTTAAGGTTGATAATGAGAGCGAAGCCGACCCCATTGTTATTGTAGGAGAGAGAAAAGGCAGATGTCCTTATTGTGGCGAGAAAAAATGTCTTAATTCACATATTGCAGGTGGAATTAAGTTCGGACTTGAAAAGGAAGAGGAAGATAGCAAAAAGATCAATAAAGAAAAAGGACATCATTTTAGATATATTAACAAGTGCTCTAACCCAAAATATGCGCAGAATTATTACATTGTTGAGTATATTTACATTATAAAAAATTTTTATAAAATGTTAAAGAGAAAACAATGTCCTTATTGCAAAGTTTATAATTCAATCAGGATATCCGACAAGAGCAGGTACCGTTCCGAGTTTATGAATGATTTTATTAAAAAACTGCCTCCTGAGCAAAGAGATTTTATAAATAAAACAAAGTTTTTAGAATATCGTTGCAAGGCTTGTAGTATGATAATGTCTTTTTCAGTGCATCCCGATGGTGGTGGATATTTTGATGTACCAAGAACTACTTGGCTTGCATAATCTGTTCTTTTAAATAAAATCTTAGAGAGTATGGCAAAGACCATACATGGTTACCTTAAGATAAGGTAACCAGCCTACACATTAATTGTAAGGGGCTGTTAGTAGATTCTGGATTTTACAGAGTTTACTTCAGCCCCTTTTTTGTTTGTCCGAAAGGAGGTGATAACCATGTGGCCCGATGACTGGCAAGCTGAATTGAGCGGATTGCGTAATGAGATTGACAGGATTGACTCGGTGATTGTAGAGCTGGTTTCGCAAAGAATGAAGGTCTGCGAGAGGATAGGCGGGATCAAGTCTGGGCATGGAATGCCAATTTATGTACCACAGAGAGAGGCGGAAGTTATCAGAAACAGGCAGGGTTTTGGTGTTCTGTGTGGTTTAAGCGAGAAATTTGTTCGTGTTCTGTTCAGGGTGATTATGCACGAGAGCAGGAGAAGGCAGGGGGATCTGGTTCACGCATAACAAAAAAAGGAGATTACAGATGAATTTTCCAAAGAATTTTATAGAATTGATGCCGTACATTGTGTTTGTGGTAGCCTTGGAAGTTTTTTATTTGTACACATTGAAACGGCATGACGCAGAAATGAAAAAGCTGAAGGATAAAAAGACAGCCCTGCTGGAGATTCTGCTTGCCTTTCTCAGGCATGAAACAGGCATCCAGCACTCAAAAAACAAGGAGCAGAAATAAAGCGGGCTTTGCGGTTAGGCATTAACCTGAAAGGAGTATTAATATGCTGCCATTGGCTCTTGCGGCAGGGGCAATCTGGGCATACAACGGTGTGAAATTCCTGCAACTTAGAAATAGAAACAACCACCTTAAGCACAGGGATTCTGACGATACAGAGAAAAACATCACGGTTTTTCACAACTGCGATTTCCATTACGAGGACAAGAGAACATACAACTATTACAATAACTGCACCTTCAACATCTACATAACAGGAGGCAGGAATGAGCGATGAGCTTGAGAGAATGTTTGCAGAGTCAGCCTCGGGCATAAAGAGCATAAGGAGAAAGCAGGAGCTTTTAGTGAAGAAATTCAGCGAGCTTGGAACCTTTGCCGACATAAGCGAGGATAAAATCTATGTGCCGGGCAGGGGGATAGTGCATTCTGTCAACGAGAGCTTAACAGTCTTTGACTGCGGACATCTTGCATCACCGGAAAATTACGGCGGCATCTGCGAGCACGGGCATGTTGTCTGCAAGGACTGCCTTATTCTGTGCGCTTTCCCGGGGTGCTTCAAGAGGTTATGCACTGTAAGGGGATGTTCAAGAAAAATTGTCCGCGGAAAGGCATACTGCAAGTTTCATGGCTATACGGTGCTGTTATTTGGCATGCCAGGGCATCTGATCGGAGAGACGGATGAAAGAAAAAAAGAGCAATCCTGAAACCGAGATTCCAGGGTTTTTGTTCCTTAAGCAGATGAAGGACAATGGATTGTTTAATCCTGCCACTCTTGCGATGTGCCTTGACATCCTCTCTGACAGCAACGGCAGACAGCTTGCCAGGGAATACACCGAGGACCTTGCACTGCCGCTTACCCTGTCAATGCTGACAAAAAGCCCCTTTGAAACTCCTGATGAGAGCGTTGACGGACCAATAAGGATTGAATTTACAGAAACAGGAAAGCCCGCGGGTTTTGATCCTGAGAAGGCATTGCACATTCTTATCGTTGGCGAGCCCGGAACAGGGAAGACAAGCATGGTAAATTTTCTTATTGCGCGCCAGGCAATGGCTCAGGGAATAAAATGCTGGTTTTTTGTCAAGGCAAGAGATACAGAAAAGCTGATAAGATTCAATAAAAACATCGTTACAATTGATTTTGACGGTCAGATAAAACTGAATCCCATGCAGCCGCCAAAAAACGTTTCAAGGCACGAATGGTATGCCTCCCTGTGGGACATGTTTATACAGGCAGAGGCAGTCTATGATGGCACGAAAAATTTCCTGATCGAGCAGTCTTATGATCTTGCAGGGGAATATGAAAGAATTGGAGTCGAGCCGAGTTTATTTGAGCTTTACGATTTTATAAAAGAAAAGGATATTCCAAAGGGAAGCAGGGAGTCGCATTACAGGGAATCGGCATTAAACAGAATAGGCGGAATGTTAAAGGGCTCTCTGAGGGAGAGTCTTGATTGCAGTTCAGGATGCCTGGAGGAGCTTGTAAACGAGAATGTAATTTTTAACATAGGAAGTCTGCCTGCCTCGCAGCAGGTATTCATTGTGAACACATTGATAGCCTGGCTCTTTTCTTTCAAGGAAAACAACAAATGCAATGGCAGGCATTTTGTGATAATAGATGACGCCATGCTTCTGTTTGATGCGAATTTCGAGAAGAGGCCTGACAGGGGCATGCCTATAATCAATCATCATCTTGCAGAGGTGAGGAAGTCAAAGATAAACATGATTGTCCTTGGCCAGTTTCCTTCTCTCATGGGGCAGGGCATCTTCGGCACGAGCTCGGTAAAGATTATGTTTACGCTTTCCGATGCGGTTGACGCAGACAGAATACTTGACGCAATGGGCATTCATGACAGGGAGCAGAAAGACTTTGCAAGAAACATCAGCAAGGAAAACAGGGAAACAATCACAAGGTTCTCATTCCCATACACAAAGCCGTTTTTCAGTTTCGTGCCCCAACTTCCGATAATCGAAAAACTGGATACAATAGAAATAACAAAAGAGGAAAAAAGGCAGTGCAACAGCAGGCATGTTTCCATCTTCCAGTCAATAAAACCGAGAATGCCCTATCAGGATATTGAAGAGCAGAATGAGCCTGAAAAAGAAACAGCGGCAATGGAACTGGTTAAGGATATATTGAATGATATTTATTACCGGCCTTTCGTGAGCTCAACAGAGAGGGCTTATGACCTGAGTTTAAGCAGTGAAAAGGCAAAAAGAATTTACAGATTTATTGAAAATGAGTGTCTTGCCGAGCCAATAGCCCTTAACCTGACAGGAAGGGGAGGACATTCAAAGTTCTACTGTATTATAGAGAAGGGATACAACCTGATTCAAAAGCCTCCAAAGCCGGAGGGCTCGGGCGGCAGAGGCAAAGAGCATATTTTCACCCAGAATTATCTTAAAGAACATCTTGCTAAAAAGGGTTATGAGGCTGAAATTGAAAGAGAAATAGAGGGAAAAAAGATCGATTTGTTCTGCACCAAAGACGGGCAGAAAATCGCGATAGAAATATGCGTTTCGACATTCAAGACAGAATATATCAATGTCATCAAGGATACGGGAAAATGCGACAGAATTGTAATTGTCTGTGCTGACAGCAATGCAAAGAAAAAACTGCTTGAAGAGTTGGGTGCCTTGAAAGATGGAATTGAAATTTATGCCCTGTATGAATTTCTGAAGGCGTTTTAAAAATAATCACAGTGCAGAAATGGGCATAAGAACAAGGCGGAGATGGATAAGCGCTTTATCGGGATAAAAGATTGTGCTGAATACCTGGACGTAAGCATCAATACCCTGCGTTCCTGGGTATGGATGAAGAGGATCCCTTATGTCAAGATGGGGAGGCTGGTGAAATTTGATTTAGGCGAAATAGAAAGCTGGCTTAAGGACAAGAAGATAAAAGAGTTTGCTTGACAATGTTTGGTAATGTATGGTAATTTATTCAGGCAATGGAAAAGAGATATCATTTAAAGGATTTGGCAAAGATTTTGGGGATCGGCAGGAACACTTATTATAATTGGGAGCAGTCCGGCAAGATTCCGAAGCCCAAAAGAGACCCCATGAGCAGGTACAGATACTGGACTGAAAAGGATATCAGGAAACTCAGGAAAATAACAGGGAGATGAGAAGATGGCACTGCACTTAAAGAAAGGCAACTGGTTTATTGACTATTACGCCTATGGCAAGAGGAAGAGAAAAAAGATAGGGCCGAGCAAGGCACTAGCGGAAAACGTGCTGAGAAAGCTCAGGGTGGAGATTGCCGAGAATAAGTATCTTGACATAAAAAAAGAGCAGAAGATAAAATTCGAGGATTTCGCCGATGAATACCTGGAACTGCATTCCAAGCCCAATAACAAGTCATGGTTTAAGTCTGACCGCCACAATGTCAACAACCTTAAGGCCCACTTTTCAGGCAGATATCTCCATGAAATTACTCCTTTATTAATAGAAAAGTACAAGGTGGAAAGGTCAAAGGAGGTTTCTCCTGCAACAGTGAACAGAAACCTGGCCTGTTTAAAGTCCATGTTCAACAGGGCCATTGAATGGGACAAGGCCCAGGAGAATCCTGTAAGGAAAGTAAAATTATTCAGAGAGAACAACAAGAGGCTCCGCTATCTTGAGAGGGAGGAGATAGTCAAGCTACTGGCAAACTGCAAAAGGAATCTGAAACCGATTGTCGTTGTTGCCCTAAACACCGGAATGCGCAAAGGCGAAATCCTGGGGCTTAAATGGCATGATGTTGATTTCAAGCGGGGGATAATTTATCTTCTGAACACCAAGAACGGCGAGAAAAGGGAGATTCCGATGAACGAGCAGGTCAAGACTGCCTTGATAAGGACCAGGAAGCATGCGGGAAGCCCTTATATCTTTTGCAGGCACGATGGCAAGCCCTACGGGGACATCAAAAAATCTTTCTTTACAGCAATGAAAAAATCAGATATAATTAACTTCCGTTTTCACGATCTGAGGCATACGTTCGCATCTCAGCTTGTTATGTCCGGCATTGACTTGAACACTGTAAGGGAGCTGCTAGGCCATAAGTCGCTTGAAATGACACTCCGTTATAGCCATCTCTCGCCGGACCATAAAAAGAGGGCAGTGGATACTCTAGCAAGGCGTTTGGACACTTTTTGGACACCAGTGCCTAATACAGCAACCGGGTCAAAGGAACTTGTTAATACAACTCTTTGATAATAAGTATGTTGTGATACACGGGCCCATAGCTCAGTTGGTTAGAGCAGCTGACTCATAATCAGCGGGTCATAGGTTCGAGTCCTATTGGGCCCACCATCGGGCGATTGGCTCAGTTGGTTAGAGCGCCACATTCACATTGTGGAGGTCAGAGGTTCGAATCCTCTATCGCCCACCATTAGGAAAATAAATGCAGAAGATAAATGTCGAAGAACAACTTAATATTCTTATAAAGTTACAAGCCCTCGACAGCCAGCTTTATCGCCTCCGTAAAGAAAGAGAGGCAAAGCCGAAATTAATCGAAGAGCTCGAAGTCAGAAGGAACGAAGAGCAAGCCGCGGTAAAAGCCCTCGAGGAAAAGATCAGGGCCAACCAGTTGAAGCGCAAGCAGAAAGAGATGGACCTGCAGTCGAAGGAGGAGAACGTCAAGAAATTAAGCACTCAGATGTATCAGATAAAGACGAATAAGGAATACCAGGCGATGCAGCATGAGATAGAGGGGTTGAAAGCCGACAATTCGCTGCTTGAGGACGAGATACTCGCTTTTATGGATGAAGCGGATGGTTTAAATAAGGAACTCGCAAAGGAAAGAGAACTGTTCGCCGAGGCGGAAAAGCGCCTGGCCGAAGACAGAAAAAAGATAGAGGGCGAGATCGCGGTCATGGATGGCGAAATCGCGAATTTCGAATCGCAGAGGAAGGAATTAACGGCGCAAGTAGATAAAAGGGTTCTTTCCCACTATGAGAAAGTACTGGCGAATCGCGAGGGCCTCGCGCTGGTTGTGGTAAAGAACCATGCCTGTCAGGGGTGTTTTATGAACCTTCCGCCGCAGGTGATAAATGAGGTCCGGATGAAAGACAAGATCATCGCCTGCGAGAGTTGCGCGCGCATATTGTATATCGAGAACGACGCAGATGCCTAAAAAGCTGGTGGTTTATGTCGACGGCGGCTCGCATGGAAATCCGGGTCCTTCCGGGATAGGCGTGATCGTCTGCAACGAAAAGGGAGACGTCATCAAGAATATCTCGAAGTTCATAGGCGACACTACGAATAACGTCGCGGAGTACACGGCCCTGATTTACGGTTTACAAGAGACCTTGATTTTGAGGGCCGATGAGGTTATAATAAATACGGATTCAGAACTGCTCGCGAAGCAGTTAAAGAAAGAATACAAGATCAAGGATGCGGGACTAAAGCCGCTCTACGAGCAGGTGTTGCATCTTTTGACGGGATTCAAGAAACACGAGATAAGGCATATCGACCGCTCAGAAAATAAAGGGGCGGATAAACTGGCGAATAAAGCCGTAGGCGAAGAGTCGCTCTTTTAAAATTTGGGCAGGTCGGATGGTCGCTCTCCCGCGCTAGTCGCGGGAGGGAGGAAAGTCCGAGCTCCATAGGGCAGCGTAGCGGGTAACACCCGTCGCTCGTAAGAGTAGGATATCCGCGAAAGCGGACCCGCCTCAGGCGGGAGAGCCACAGTGACGAACAATCCTAAACCGGGGCCTGACGGCCTAAGGTTGGGACGAAGTGAAACGCGGCAATCTCTACGCGGAGCAAGGCCAAATAGGCTCCGACTTTAGAACGGCCCGTTCTATACAGTCGTCGGAGCGGGTTGGCCGCTTGAGTCCCGAAGCAATTCGGGATCTAGATGGATGACCGTCGAAAACAAAACTCGGCTTATAGACCTGCCCAAACTATAAAATTTAGGCGAAAAAAAAGGACAAGGTTATGGCCGGTATGGAGAGCCGCGGCGGCGTAAGGGTAAGGATCGACGCTACCGCGATGGTTGAAGTCGATAAGGCGATGAAGGAACAAGTCCGTATTCTGCGCGAGCCGCAGAAGGTCACTATCGCCGATGTAAGCACCGTAGGGCTGGGGCTCGTATCTCCGGTCTTTTTACCTAAAGGCGCGATATTGGTGATCAAGATGGAATCGGCTATTTTTAATTTCGATAAGCCTATAAGCTTAAAAGGCGAAGTCCGTTATTGCAAGCCGTCGAAAGAAGGCAGGTATAAAGTGGGAATAAAATTTGTCGAAGTGGAAAACGACGTGTTGAACAAGATTAAGGAATATGTGACTAAAGGCGGACAGTAAAGACGAAAATCAAATAATTATGGAAATAAAAAAGATATTTAAATCGATGATAGAGGCAGGGGCTTCCGATTTATTCTTAAAGGTTGGAAGCCCTCTTAATTTACGGGTAGACGGCTTACTTCAGCCGCTGGAGGGCGGCTCTCTTTCCGAGGATGATATGCGGAAGATCATCAGTGCGGTTTTAAACGATGCCCAGAAGAAGAGCTACGAGAATAACATGGAGGTGGATTTCGTGGTGAATTTTGAAAACCTGGGCAGATTCAGGGGCAGCGTATTTAATCAGAACGGCTTGCCCGGCGCGGCATTCCGTTATATTAAAAGCAAGATCCAGTCCTTTGAGGAATTGAGCTTGCCAGTCAAGGTCTTAAATAAGATCTCGCTTGAG
>JAZDJF010000084.1:0-4456 GCA_043804165.1 Nitrospirota bacterium | reverse complement strand
GAGAAACCTAAAAAGCCAAAGTCAATGCCGGGGTCTCCAAATCAGGCTCTTGTTTCAATGGGAGTCTATCTGTTTAATGCTCAGGATGTATTAAGCGAACTTATGAGTGATGCGTTTCGTTCAACAGCTCATGATTTCGGGGAAAATATTATACCTGACATGATTGAGACTAAAAAACTTTTTGCCTATAATTTCAAGGATGAGAATAAAAAAGAGGCAAAATACTGGAGGGATGTAGGCGCTATTGACGGATACTGGGAGGCAAACATGGACATTGCTTCTGTGGATCCGCTGTTTAATCTGTATGATGAGGAATGGCCGTTAAGGACGTATCAGCCTCAGTATCCACCCGCAAAATTTGTTTTTGCGCAGGAGCGTAAAGGTGGAAGACTCGGCATTGCGCTGGATTCCATTGTTTGTGACGGATGTATCATAAGCGGAGGCCGCGTGCAGAACTCTGTGCTCTCTCCTAATGTGAGAGTTAACAGCTGGGCGGATGTGAGAGAGTCGGTGCTCATGGAGAATGTTGAGATAGGAAGGCATTGCAAAATAAAGAAGGCAATAATAGACAAGGACGTCTGTGTGCCGGAAGGAACAGTAATCGGTTATGATATTGAAAGCGACAGAAAAAGATTTCACGTCAGCGCTGAAGGGGTAGTTGTGATTCCTAAAGGAGTGGAGATTGGATGAGTCTTGTTGGAAGGCTTGAAGACCTTGCCCTCTCTGATATTTTCCAGATACTGATTCCGAGATAACGCTTCTCATACTCAGATTTGCAAGCGATATTTTCCAGAGAGGCGTTCTGTTTATGGCTGGAGAAAATGAGATGGCAGGACTTGGACAGTTCGGGATGATTTTTTTGTTGTTATTTGTTAAACTACAGCTGACCCATTTAAAATAAATTAAAATGCAAAAATTAAAATGCAATCCCGAAATTTATTCGGGACAAAATTCAAAGACTTTCCTTAATTTTACATTTTTAATTTTAAACTTTGAATTTCTTTCGGGGGTTACATGAAATCAATTCTGATAGTTGAAGACTCAACAACTACCCGCTCTCTGATAAGGGCAGTTATAGAGGAACTCGGAGACTTTAACATCGTTGAAGCGCCCACAGGTTTTGACGCCTTAAAACTCCTTCCTGCTCAGGACTTTGATTTGGTTGTCACGGATATTAATATGCCTGACATAACCGGACTTGAACTGATAAATTTTGTGAAGAGCAACCAGAGATATAGCAATATCCCGCTTATCATAATTACCACTGAAAAGAGCGAGGAGGATAAAAAGAGGGGAATGGCGCTTGGAGCGACCGCATACGTAACTAAACCATTCAAGGCTTCGGAATTACAGGATGTCGTAAGGAAAGTACTGAACTTATGAGCTCAGCCAAAGAAGAGTTTATAGCTGAAGCATCAGACCTCTTTGAAGAGTCGGGCAGACTGATCCTTGAGATACAGGATACCTTTCAAACAGGAGCGAATCCCGACAGCGTTAATGCGCTCTTCCGCTCTATACATACGCTCAAGGGGCTTTCAGGGCTCTTCGGGCATCAGGGCATCTCAGACCTCAGCCATGCGCTTGAGTCCCTGCTTGATGAGATAAGACTCGGCAAGGTTGATATTTCAGATGAAGTTGTAAGATTTCTGTTTAATAATATTGACATACTGAGGTTGCTTGTTGAAGAGCTCATCAAGGATAAAGATAAAGATAAAGAACAGGATGTAAGCGGACATCTTAAGAATATAGAGGTGTTCAGAAATTCTCTCTCTGGGAAGACAAAGGGGCCTGAGCTTAAGGGTCTCATTGATGAGTCCATGCTCAGGGTACTGACAGAATACGAAGAGCACAGGTTGAAGACTAATATACAGGAAGGAAAGTGGATTTATCTTGCAAAGGCGGTTTTCTCGCTGTCGGATTTTGATGAAGCGCTGGAAGAATTTACAAAGACAATAAAGTCAAAAGGCGAACTGATATCTATGCTGCCTACCTCTTCAAATGTTCCGCCGGGTTCCATAGGTTTCAATCTCATGTTCGGGAGCCTTGAGCCTGCAGAAAAACTTAAGGATACGATAAGGTGTGAACTTGACACACTGGTCAGCCAGAAAACTGTAGAGGCTGCGCCCCAGCAGAAGTCTCAGGAAACTACGCTTAAAAGCACAACTACAACCGTTAGAGTGGACATAGAGAAACTGGACAGGATTCTTAATACTATAGGCGAGCTGACGCTTGCGAAAGGCGCTGTAAAAAGGATAAGCGAAGAACTCGCAGAGATTTACGGACATTCTCCGCTGATTGCTGATGTGAATAAAATCTCCCAGACGCTGGAAAGGAAACAGGCTGAACTTCAGAGCCAGGTTCTTGAGATAAGGATGGTGCCCATAGGGCAGATATTTTCAAGGCTTGCGCAGGTTATAAGGAAATATTCAAGGGAGATAGAAAAGCGCATAGAGTTTGTCATGTACGGCGAGGACACTGAGATTGACAAATATATCGCAGAGGAAGTAATTGACCCTTTGATGCATCTTGTAAGAAATGCGATTGACCATGGGATAGAGTCTGCGGAAGAAAGGAAAAAAAATGGGAAGAAGGAATCAGGAACCATTATTCTGAAGGCATCCCAGCGCGGCAACCACGTTATCATTGAGGTAAAAGACGACGGCGGAGGCATTAACATTCAAAGGGTAAAAGAGAAGGCAATCGAGAAAGGACTTCTGGATAAAGGCGCAGAGATTGACGACAAGGAACTTGTAAATTTCATATTCAGGCCCGGGTTCAGCACAAAAGAGGTGGTCAGTGAGGTGTCAGGCCGTGGTGTAGGCATGGATGTTGTAAAAGAGAAACTTGCGGCTATAGGCGGCTTTGCTGAAATTGATACAGAGAAAGGCAGGGGCACTGCGGTTACCCTGACGATTCCGATTACCCTTGCCATCATAAAAGCGCTTATCGTAAGAGTTGGAGCCATGAAGTTTGGGATACCGCTTACTTCCATATCAGAGACGCTTGTTATTACGAGGGGCGATATCCAGACTGTTGAGGGAAAGGATGTTTATAATTTGAGAGGCGAGATGCTTCCGATAACAAATATCGGAAGGGTTCTTGCCCTGACGGATGAAGAACCTGATAGGTTTTTTGCCGTTGTCACAGGAACCGGAAACAAAAGGCACGGGTTGATGGTTGACGAGTTATTCGGGCAGCACGAAATAATTATTAAATCACTTGGAGAGTATTTTACAGGCATTCGAGGTTTTGCAGGCGCGGCAGAGATAGGCAAGCATGAAGTTATTCTCGTCATAGATGTTGACGGTCTTATAGATAGTGCTGTCGCCAAACAAAAAGTAAACCCTGTTAGAAAAGACGTGGCTTTCTAATCTAACAGGGTAAAAGGGGGCATTTATGATCTATGAGGAATTCTATGGATTAAAACGCAGACCTTTTACTAAAACACCCGACCCTAAATTTCTTTTCATGAGCAGAGCCCATGAAGAGGCGCTTGCAAGACTGCAGTATGCGGTTGAAGAAAAAGAACTTGTTGTCCTGACAGGCGATATCGGCTGCGGTAAGACTACGCTCATAAGGGCGCTGATAGACTCGCTCGGAGAAAAATACAGGATTATTCTTATTATTAACCCCCGCCTCACGCCGACACAGTTTCTCAGGACAGTTGCCAAGCGGTTTGATATTGCCGTCTCAGGCAGATTTTCGAGCTTTAAGGATGACCTTCTTGAGGCGATAGATTCAAAGGTTTATGAAGATTATCAGGCAGGGATTACGCCTGTGATAATCATAGATGAGGCTCAGCTTATCCCGAACAAGGATACATTTGAAGAGATCAGGCTGCTTACAAACTTTCAGCTTGATGACGCAAATCTCTTAAGTCTTATACTTGTTGGACAGCCGGACTTAAGGCGCAGGTTAAATCATAAGGCATATCTGCCGTTGAAGCAGCGCATCGGACTTTTTTATCACCTGGGGCCGATAAGCGAAGATGAAATAATTGGTTATGTGGAACACAGGCTGAGGGTGGGCGGATGCGAGGAGCAGTTGTTTACTGCCGAGGCGTTAAAGGCGCTTCATGCATATTCCGGCGGTGTCCCGAGATTGATTAACAGCCTGGCGACTGCCGCGCTCTTAAGCGGGCTTGGTAATGAATACAGGATGATTGATAGACAATTAATTAACGAAGCTGCTCAGGAGTTTGGACTAAATGGATATAGCGAAAATTAGAAAAAAGATTAAAGAAGAATCAGAGATCCGGCGAGGCGAAAAAGAAGGAAAGCCAGAAGGCGGCGCTCAGAAGTCAGAGGACAAGGCTGCCGATGATATTACAGCAGGCGCTCAACAGCCGCCAGTCACCTCTGAGAAAACAGAAGACAGTAAACAGCAATCAGAAGTCAGAAGTCAGGGGTCAGGGGCAAAATCACAGACCTATGTGCCTGCTCAGGCTGTTTCGGAG
>JAZDJF010000083.1:0-3836 GCA_043804165.1 Nitrospirota bacterium | reverse complement strand
AATTTTTTTCTTTATGATGAGACACCTGACCAGACAAGAGCGATAGAAGAGATTAAGGCTGCTATGGAGTCAGAAGAACCGATGGACAGGCTTTTATGCGGAGATGTAGGTTACGGAAAGACAGAGGTTGCCATGAGGGCGGCATTCAAGGCAGTTTATGACAACAGGCAGGTTGCGGTTCTCGTCCCCACGACACTCTTATGCGACCAGCATTACAGGACATTCAGTCAGAGGTTCTCTGCGTTTCCTGTTACAGTGGATTATCTGAGCAGATTCAAGTCAAAAAAAGAGCAGACAGAGACTATCCGCAGAGCCGCGAAAGGAGAGATTGACATCCTGATAGGAACCCACACTCTGCTAAAGAAAGATATCGGTTTTCATAACCTCGGCCTGCTAATAATCGATGAAGAGCACCGTTTTGGCGTTGCGCAGAAGGAGAAAATCAAAGAGATCAAAAAGAGCGTTGATGTGCTGACTCTGAGCGCAACTCCGATACCGAGGACGCTTAATATGGCGCTGTCAGGCATAAGAGGAATGAGCCTTATTGAGACACCGCCGGAGGAAAGGCTTGCGGTAAGGGGCGTAGTCTCAGCATTCAATGACGAGCTTATACGGAATGCGATAGAAAGAGAGATTGAGAGGGGAGGGCAGGTATATTTTGTACATAACAGGATTAATAACATAGAAAAGGTTTTCAGTCACGTCAGGAAACTTGTGCCTGATGCAAGGATTTCTATCGCACATGGGCAGGTGCATGAGAGGGAGCTTGAAAGGACAATGCAGAGATTCATCAATAAAGAGATAGATGTCCTTGTTTCAACAACTATCATAGGCTCGGGGCTTGATATACCTGATGCAAACACGATAATTATAAACAGGGCAGACATGATTGGACTCGCAGACCTTTATCAACTGAAAGGCCGTGTCGGCAGAAGCAATGTCAGGGCGTATGCATATTTTCTTATCCCCGTCCCCGGCGAAGATATTCTGACGGATGAGGCAAAGAAAAGGCTTCAGGCTATTCAGGATATGAGTTATCTCGGCGCAGGATTCAGGCTTGCAGTGAAAGACCTTGAGATAAGGGGGACAGGGAATCTCCTTGGCCATGAACAGTCAGGCCACATACATGCAGTGGGGTTTGATATGTATATAGGAATGCTTGAAAAAGCAGTTTCTGAACTAAGAGGGATAAGGATTGAAGAAGAGATAGAGCCACGCATAAGCCTTAAAGTCTCGGCATTTATTCCGGAGGAGTTTATTGAAGATGTCACGCTGAGGCTGAGTGTTTACAGAAAGATAGCATCGGCAAAAAACCATGAAGACCTTGATGCCCTGATTGAAGAACTAAATGATCGTTTCGGGCACATGCCTTTAGAGGTTCAAAATCTTCTTGATGTAATGAAGCTTAAAATAATGGCAAAGAAACTGCTAATTACTGATATCACGGATATAAGCGGGAGGGTCCATGTAACTTTCTCAAAAAATACACAGGTTTCAGGAGAAAAGATACTCGGGCTATATAATATTATCGGCAAGAGGGTGAGGTTTCTTCAGGACGGGTTTGAGATTGACGTTAAAAATCTTATGTGGGATGAAACATATAAGATTACAAAAGAAGCTTTAGAAAAATTATGTTGAGTTTTATGGTAAAATAGCGGCGATGAAAAAACTGATGATTTTGCTTATAGTTGTTTTTGTCGGTTCCTGTGCAACGGCAAGCATAGAGAACATGCAGAAGGCGACTGCCCATTATAAGCTCGGCGTTTCGTATTATGGTGAGAATAATATTCAGAGGGCATTTGTTGAGTTTCGGAAAGCTTTTGAGCTTAATCCTGAGGACAAAGATGTCCTTAATATGACAGGGATAATCTATCTTTTACACTATGATGATTTTCCAAAGGCAATAGATTTCTTTCAGAGGGCTGTAAGTGTTGACCCTGATTTTTCAGAGGCACATAATAATCTCGGGTTTGCATACGAGAAAAGCAGGAAGTTCAATGAGGCGATTGATTCCTATAAAAAGGCGCTTTCGAATCTTTTGTACATGACCCCTGAAAAGGCATATAACAGCCTTGGCAGGGTATATTACAGATTAGGCAAATATGATGAAGCGATAGATGCGTACAAGAACTCGCTTAAGAGGATGCCTGAGCTTTATATCTCATATTACGGGCTTGCGCTCTGCTATAACGAGAAAGGCAGATATGGGGACGCCTCATTAGCCATAACAAAGGCGATAGAGATGGATCCTTTGTATAAAGGCAGCAAAAGCAAGGCGGTTAATGATCTGAGCCAGAGAAAGCTGAATGCAAGAGGCGAAGACGAGAAAGATATCGCTGATTATTTAGAGATTCTTAAATATTAAAGTTGAAAGTTATAAGTTGAAAGTTAAAAATTATAGAAATTAAAAACTTTTAATTTTTAACTTCTAACTTTTTTTATTTTTCGGGGCGTAGCGCAGCCTGGTAGCGCGCCTGCTTTGGGAGCAGGATGCCGGAGGTTCGAATCCTCTCGCCCCGACCATATGCGCCTGTAGCTCAGTCGGATAGAGCAACTGCCTTCTAAGCAGTGGGTCAGGGGTTCGAATCCCTTCAGGCGCGCCAAGTGAATTTTGAATAGCAAGATTTGCAGTAATTAGTGAACAGCAATTTGATTTTAATTGTTTTTTCTTTTACTATTAACTATTCACTGATAACTGTTTTTACAATGGTGAGTGTAGCTCAATGGTTAGAGCATTGGACTGTGGCTCCAATGGTTGGGGGTTCGAGTCCCCTCACTCACCCCAAAAAATCGTGATGTGTAAAGCGTGAAGCGTAATGAGAAAAAACTTTTAACACTATAGTCCCTACTCATTACCGATTACGCATTACGGATAACGAACTTGCGCCTGTAGCTCAGTGGATTAGAGCATCGGCCTCCGGAGCCGAGGGTCGGAGGTTCGAATCCTCTCAGGCGCGTAACCACATTTTGCTCAGCAAAATGTGTAGTTAAGAGTTAAAAGTGAAAAGTTAGAAGTGGAGGAATTTTAGTTTTTAACTCTACACTCTTAACTCATAACTTTTAACTGTCGTTAATGGGCCGTTAGCTCAGCTGGTAGAGCAGCTGACTCTTAATCAGCGGGTCGCAGGTTCGAATCCTGCACGGCTCACTTAATAAAATCAAAGGCTTGTATGAATCCCTGCAAGCCTTTTTCTTTTGGGATTGTTTCAGGCTGATTTTGATAAATACGCCCTGACGGTTTCTTTATATGCTGAATGAAGCAATTCAGTAATAGCGCCTACCTGATAGCTGACTGCATCAACTGCGCACACAGGCATAATCTCCATCGTTGTATTGGTGATGAAAACTTCTGAAGCTCGGCATATGTCTTCTTTCTTAAACTTGCCTTCTTTTGCCGGTATGCCGTGTTTTTTAGACAGTTCTAATACTATGTTCCGTGTAATGCCGTCAAGAATCCCGCAGTCAACAGAAGGTGTGCATAAGACAGGTTTATTTTTTTGGCGTAATACAAAAAACAGGTTGCTTATCGTGCCCTCAGCAAGACAGCCTTCTGCATTCAGCATCAATGCCTCGTAAGCATTTTTATTTTTTGCCTCACTCTTCGCAAGTATATTATTCAGGAAATTAAGTGATTTTATCTGAGGATTAATCGCTTCTTTGATGTTTCTTCTCGTTTCAGCGATTATTGTTTTGATGCCATTATCATAATATGACTGCGGATATTCCCTGAACTCCTCGGCGATTATTATGAATGTCGGTTCTTTGCAGACTTCAGGATCAAGCCCGACAGGTCCAGTCCCCCTTGAAACAGTAACTCTTATGTATGCATCTTTGAG
>JAZDJF010000082.1:0-2870 GCA_043804165.1 Nitrospirota bacterium | reverse complement strand
CAGGATAACCCTCAGCATGAATGTAAGATATTTCCTTGAGTTTAAGCGCGCCTTCAAGCGCAATTGGATAATTTATCCCTCTTCCGAGATACAGAAAATCATTAGCCTTAAACAGTTCTTTTGCTATGCGTTCAATTACATTATCCGCCGCGATAACCTTCTCAGCCAGCCCCGGCAGAAAAAGGAGATCCCTGAGAAATCCCATAGCTGAATCACTGTTTACAGTCCTTAAGCCTGCCGAGCCCCACTGCAAAGAGATAAAGCCCTACTATCTGTGTGGTGAATGCCTTTGTTGATGCAACGCCGATCTCAGGCCCTGAATGAGTATAGAACACAGCATCAGCCTCCCTTGATGCAGTGCTGCCGACAACATTGCATATGCTCAGAGTCTTTGCCCCGAGCCTCTTAGCTTCTCTCTGGGCTGCAAGCGTATCTGCTGTTTCTCCTGACTGCGTTATAGCTATTAAAAGGCTGTCCTGCCCAATCACAGGATTCCTGTACCTGAATTCTGATGCTATATCAACCTCTACGGAAACCCTTGCCAATTCCTCTATCATATATTTTCCGATAAGGGCGGCATGCCATGACGTGCCGCAGGCAGCAATAAAAATCTTTTGCGCCTTTCTAAGGTCTTCCTCTTTTATGCCAAACTCATCCATATTCACTTGACCGCTTTCAGGATAAAACCTTCCCCTCAGAGTATCTGCTATTGCCCTTGGCTGCTCATATATCTCTTTTAGCATAAAATGCTTATAACCGTCTTTTTCAGCCATAGCCGGACTCCATGGAACAGATACAACTTCCTTTTTAACAGGCGCACCGTCAAGGGTTGTCACAACCACGCCGTCACCTGTCATAATAACCATCTCTCCATCATCAAGAAATATCACATCTCTTGAATAGCTGAGAAAAGCAGGCACATCAGACGCAAGGAAAAATTCTCCGTCGCCAAGACCGACAACAAGCGGGCTGTCTTTTCGTACGCCGACGATCTTGCCGCGTTCTTTTTCATTTATCACTGCAAGCGCATATGCGCCCCTGACCTCTTTAAGCGCTTTCCTGACAGCATCTTCCAAAGGATAATCAGCGGCATATTTTTCTATCAGATGGCATAGAACCTCTGTGTCGGTCTCTGAGGTAAACTTATAACCTTCATCTATCAGTTTCTTTTTAAGCTGTAAATAATTTTCTATTATCCCGTTGTGCACAATTATTATCCCGCCTGACTTGTGAGGATGCGCATTTTCTTCTGAAGGCTTTCCATGAGTCGCCCATCTTGTGTGTCCTATGGCAGTAGCGCTGAACGGTTTGTCAGAGTCTATAATCGCGTACAGGTCTTTAATCTTTCCTGTACACTTCCTGATCTCTACGCCTCTTTCATTAAAAAATGCGATTCCCACAGAATCATACCCCCTGTATTCAAGACGCTTGAGCCCTTCAAGTATTATTGAAACCGCATTCTTTTTGCCTGTATAGCCTATTATCCCGCACATATCACAAGAGTTGAGAGTTAAGAGTTAAGAGTGAAGAGTTTAATGAAAATCCCATATTATTTTTTCCTTTTTTTATTAGCTTTGAATTTTGTCCCGAATAAATCGGGATGAACTTTGAACTGTCTTTTAACTGCCCATCCCTCTATATTCCTCTGCTCTGCCCTGCTCACCGAAAGAGACATTGGAGGAACGCATTTGGTAATCGTAGAGCCGGCGCCTACATATGCGCCTTTGCCAACTTTTACAGGCGCAACCAACTGCGTGTCGCTGCCTATAAAAGCGCCGTCTTCAATTGTTGTCCTGTTTTTCTTTTTGCCGTCATAATTGCATGTTATGGTGCCTGCTCCGATATTGACGCCCTTTCCTATAGAGGCGTCACCGAGGTAACTGAGATGAGACGCCTTTGTCCTGTCGCCTATCACAGATTTTTTTATCTCAACGAAATTTCCTATCTTTGCTTCAGAGCCTATATCGCATCCGGGCCTGATATGAGCAAAAGGCCCAACCACTGCCCTTGCCCTTACAACAGACCCCTCAATCACAGTAGAGTCTTTCACTACAACTCCATCCTTGATAACGCTGTCAACAATGCGCACATTCGGATATATAGTGCATCCGCTGCCTATTTCAGTCGTGCCTTCAAGACAGACATCAGGATAAATAATTGTATTCTTTCCTATCACAACATTGCCTGAGATAAAGATTGAATCGTGGTCAAGAAATGTAACGCCTTTTTTAATCCAGGCATCAGCCAGTCTTTCCCTGAATACTTTTCGCGCCTTCATCAGTTCGGATGCTGTATTAACTCCCATCATCTCATCCTCAGAGCCTATACAATAGGCGTTCATTTTATAGCCCTTGTTTCCGGCGATGCCGATAACATCCGTAAGGTAATACTCGCCCTTTGCAATATTCAGCGGAATTTCTTTAAGCAAGGATAAGACGCCGGATTCTATAGCATATACTCCGCTGTTAACCTCAGTGATTTTTCTCTGAGCCTCTGTCGCATCCTTATCTTCTACAATTGAGTTAATACGGCTATTTCTGTCCCTTAATATTCTTCCGTATGAAGCAGGATTTGTTGCAGCAAAAGAGATAAGAGAAATATGATTCCTGCCTTTTCGATGCAGACTCAGAAATTTCTTCAATGTCTCTGATGTGATGAGCGGGACATCGCCGTTTAATACGAGTATCGTGCCTCTGAAATCTTTCAGCAATGTCTTTGCCCTTAATAGTGCGTCGCCTGTTCCGTTGGGTTTTTTCTGTACTGCGAATAAAATGTTTTCCGACTTTATTGACTTTTTAATCTCTTTGAAGTTCTTCCCGACCACAGCGATGATTCTGGATGGTCTCAGCTTCTCAGCGGAATCAATCACA
>JAZDJF010000081.1:0-5578 GCA_043804165.1 Nitrospirota bacterium | reverse complement strand
TATGGCAACGAGATAATCATAGAAAAATATATAGAGGGCAGGGAAGTCCATATAGGGATTCTCAATGACAGGGCGCTCGGAGGCGTTGAGGTAAAGGCATCACTTGAATTTTACAGCTACGAGGCAAAATACACAGCAGGTTTAACTGAATATATACTCCCTCCTAAAATAGATGAAGCAGTGTATATGAAGGCAAAAGATGTTGCCCTTTCAGCGAACAGAGCGCTCGGCTGTTCAGGAGCGACAAGGGTTGATTTGAGGATTGACAATGACGGCAATCCCTATGTGCTTGAAGTTAACACAATACCGGGCATGACAGAAATAAGCCTCTTGCCGAAGATTGCAAAGGAGGCGGGGTTTGATTTCCCGGCGCTTGTGGAGGAGATTCTTAAAGACGCAATTGAAAGGGAGTAGAGAAGGCATAGATGAGGAGTAACAGGAGGATAAATAAGCAAACAGCAGCGCCAAGGACTAAAAAACGGCGCTGTCTGCTTAAATTGTTTGCGCTGGTTTTGCTTATAACAGGCGCATACTGGGGCGCTAAGTATGCCATTGATACTGCACGCAAGACGCTGTTCCCGGTAAAAGAAATCGTGTTTTCAGGCAACAAACATGTCTCAGAGAGCGAGCTAAAGGCGATAATGGGAATTAACGTGAATGAGAGCCTTCTTGAATTATCATCAAAAGAACTTGAGGGAAGGCTTTTGAAATCCCCATGGATAAAGGCGGTCAGCTTCAGAAAGGATTTTCCGCACAGGTTTACAGTCAGGATTGAGGAGTCAATGCCTTATGCGCTTCTTGAGATGAACGGCCGCACATTTTTTGTGGATGATAAAGGCAATCTGCTTGAAGAATTAAAAGGCGAATCCATACCGTTTTTGCCGATAATCTCAGGGGACCCGTTCAAAAACAGCCCCGATGTTCTCGGGGAGGTATTTAATCTTGTAAGGACAATGAAGGACAAAGGTTTCATAGCTGTGAAGGATCGCATAGAGATCATAATACCTCATGGAGCAGGGCCGGAGGATATTTCCATGCAGGTTGACGGCATGCTCGTAAAAGTCGGGCATGGAGAATATGAGGAGAAACTTCAGAGGCTGCTTGAGCTTGAAGATGAGATAATGCGGAGAGGAATTCCTGTTGATTATATTGATCTCAGATTTGCAAACAAGGTCATAGTTAAACCGATAAACGAGGTCATAAGATGAGAATAAGAGATACGCTTGGACGAAAAGGAAATATTGTTGTCGGGCTTGATGTCGGCACAACCAAAATATGCGCCATTGTTGCCGAGGTCAGAGGCGGCAAGACTGATATTATAGCCATAGGTTCGGCGCCATCAACAGGCATGAGAAAGGGCGTTGTGATAAATATAGAATCTACTGTTGATTCAATAAAGAAGGCGGTGAAAGATGCCGAGGCAATGGCAGGCATCGAGATAAAGTCTGTTTATGTCGGGATTACCGGAGGGCATATAAAGGGTTTTGAGAGTTATGGGGCGGTTGGCATAAAAGGGAAAGAAGTAAAACCTCAGGATGTTGAGCGTGCCATAGATTCTGGAAGCGTGGTATATGTTCCGCTTGACAGAGAGGTTCTTCATATAATCCCTACTGAATTCATACTTGATGGTCAGGACGGGATAAAAGACCCAGTTGGCATGGCAGGGGTCAGGCTTGAGGTAAAGGTTCATATAGTTACAGGCGCTGTCTCATCTGTGCAGAATCTTCTTAAGTGCTGCGAGGGGGCAGGCATTGAGGTCATTGATATTGTGCTTGAGCCTATTGCCTCTGCAGCCGCAGTTCTTACAGAAGACGAGAAAGACCTCGGCGCCGCGCTCGTTGATATAGGCGGAGGAACAACAGACATCGCGATATATAAAGATGGAAGCCTCAGGCACACAGCGGTTCTTGCGCTTGGAGGCAATCATTTTACGAATGATATAGGTATTGGATTGAGAATCCCTGCGCAGGAGGCAGAGAGGATAAAGAGGAAATATGGCTGTGCAATTACAAGTATGGTTGACAAGGCAGAGGAGATGGACGTTGCAGGCGCAGACAAACAAGTAAGAAAAATACCGAGGCGGTATATTGCAGAGATTATACAGCCGAGGTGTGAGGAACTTACAGAACTGATAAAGCGTGAGATAGAGAACAGTTCAGGACTTGAGCCCGGATTGTCTGGGGTTATTTTGACAGGCGGAGCATCCCTGCTTGCAGGGCTTGACAGGCTGATGGAGGCAAATTTGGGACTTTCGGTGAGAATCGGCATGCCTGATGGAATAGAGTCAAGCTGCGATTCAAACTCACCTCTCTTTCAGAGTAATGTAAATAATCCGATGTATTCAACAGGCATAGGTCTCATTCTCCACGGCACAGATGGAGAGCCTGTCCCGAATCCCGAGCTGCTCGGGAGGATTAATGGAGATGTGTTCAACGGCATATTTGACAGGATGAAGGAATGGGTAAGAAATCTTTTTGGAGTTAACGGGCATGAATTGAGAGGGAAAACAGCGTCAATGAGGCAGAGGATATAGACAAGATGTTCGAAAGATATGGCATAGCATTTTCGCTCATTCTCGCCCCGATAATATCGGGACTCCGAGGTTTTTGCCTCTTTTTATATCAAATTGTTTTAAGGAATATCGGCAAAAAAAGCTGCTCAAATACTATGCCATACCTTTCGAAAGATTTTAACTATTAACTATAAAAAGGGGGTGTTTTATGTTTGAAATGGAAGAAGTGAGAGGGCAGAGAGCAAACATCAAGGTTATAGGTGTAGGAGGAGCGGGCGGCAATGCCGTTAATAATATGATAGCCTCTAACCTCCACGGAGTTGAATTCATAGCGGTTAACACTGACAGCCAGATACTTGAGACTTCGCTTGCCGCTGCAAAGGTGCAGATAGGCATGGAGCTTACAAAGGGTCTTGGAGCAGGCTCAAACCCTGATATAGGACGGGAGGCAGCACTTGAAGACAGGGAGGCTGTTGTAGAATCTATCAGAGGCGCTGACATGGTATTTATAACAGCAGGGATGGGCGGAGGAACAGGCACAGGCGCTTCACCTGTTGTCGCAAGCGTTGCAAGAGAATTAGGCGCGCTTACAGTTGCTATTGTTACAAAACCGTTTTTCTATGAAGGAAGGAAAAGGGCTATCAACGCTGATATAGGCATGAAAGAGCTTCAGGGCTGTGTTGACGCCCTCATCGTTGTTTCAAATGACAGGATAGGGCTTGTCGTTGAAAAAGGCACGCCAATGCTAAAATCATTTGCTGTGGCGAATGATGTCCTCAGGCAGGCTGTTCAGGGCATATCAGATTTAATATTAATTCCAGGACTTATAAACCTTGATTTTGCCGATGTGAAGGCTGTAATGGCAGATGCAGGAAGGGCTGTGATGGGAATAGGTCTTGGAAGAGGAGACGGAGGAGCGCTTGAAGCAGTAAGAAAGGCTATCTCAAATCCTCTGCTTGAAGATTCCTCAACTGAAGGCGCAAAGGGAATAATTCTGAATATCACAGGAGGTCTTAATCTCTCGCAGGGTTCTGTTCAGGACGCTGCCGGATTTATCTATGACCTTGCAGATAATGAGGCAAATATAATATTCGGAGCAGTGATTAATCCTGACATTGAGGATGAGGTCAGGGTAACCGTGATTGCAACAGGTTTTGAGGGAAAGAAAGAGAAGGTAGAACTCCCTCAGGTCAAAAAGTGGAATCCTCTTAAAGAGCCATCAAATTTTAAGGGCGCAGACAGGGTTCTTGCAAAGAGCCTTAAGTCTGATTATTCGGCATTGTCTCTGCCTACACGATGTGAGCAGGACACACCGGAGCTTATGCCTTATGAGAATCCGCTTGATGTGCCTGCATTTATGAGGAAAACAGTTCACAAGGTAATATAGTTGTTTCCCCCCCACAAGGGGCTTCCGTCCCCCCGGAAGCCCCTCTCCCCCCTTTAGTTTATTCAGCTGATTTTTACATGCACAGACATGAATGCCTTCAAAGTCTTTTGATTTCAACATGATTTAACCGGATGCCATAATGCAATTCACAAACGTTTATTGGATAATAATATGCAAATCAAGAATTGATTATGGCATGTAAAAGGTGTTGCTGCAAAATACTTTTCAGTCATCCATGCCCATGCTAATGCATTTTTCGGATAAAGCAAAATCCATCTGCGCCGTAAAGCTTTCTCAGCCCACATGCCTGCCATAAAAATAAGTGAACTGCATTTCTCTGCTATAAATGACGCTATGTGAATTTTCACTTGACAGGTTAACCCGAATAATGCAGACATTGCTCAAAAATTTCTTTAACTCGATGAT
Organism: Nitrospirota bacterium; assembly: GCA_043804165.1. Lineage (GTDB taxonomy): Bacteria > Nitrospirota > Thermodesulfovibrionia > Thermodesulfovibrionales > UBA1546 > UBA1546. The sequence continues at coordinate 1,253 of JAZDJF010000081.1, read as the reverse complement.
TTTATTAAAATATCTTTATTTGTTATATTCACTGAAATATTCCAAAAACCATCAGAGAAAGGTATGCTAAGGTATCGAAAAATAAATTTTTTCACAACATCTGCCTTATTTAAACGCATTTTTTGGGTTAAGCATACAGCTTGACAGAAAGGAGGCGGCTGTTTAATATATGGGAAAGAGGGGCATTTCTACTTCAACTAAAGGAATGGACAACATCTCATTATGAAGATCAGGACGAAACTGTATCTAATAGTGGCTGCATTGGCTCTGCTGATGGTGGTAAGTGGTTTTGTAGGGTTTATGAGCATGTCTACCATCATCAAAACAGCAGATAGGATATCTAAGATCCGAGACTCTATGAATTCCCTCCAAGAGGTGAGGGTTGCTTCTCAAAGATTATTGATGCCTGCCCATGATTATCTATTACACGGCAATAAGGAAGAGGGTAAAAACTTCGAGATACTTTTGAGGACTACAAATGACAAGACAGATGAATTATCCAGACAAATGAGGATGCGTCCGTACTATGTAGAACATCCTGAGGAGCTGGAAAATCTATTAAATGAGCTTAAAGAAGGTTTACTTAAGATAGAGGGTTTAAGCCGTAAGATTTTAAACATACCTAACCCCATGGGAAGTATTGAGGGCGCTTTATGGATGGAGGAGATGGATCCCTATGCCGATAAATTAACGAATGACCTTGATCTATTATTGGAATGGAACCAAAGGCGCGCAGAACAAATAATGGCCACGGCCTATAAAACCCAAACCACCTCTACAATAACCTTTATAGTTGCCATTTTGGTATTTTTGGGCAGTAGTGTAGGAGGAGGGATTTTAATTATCAGATCTATAAATAGCGCCATTAGCAGGTTAGTAGAAGGGACAGAGAGGATTGCCGAAGGAGATCTATCACACCGGATTGCTATTGGAGCCAAGGATGAAATCAGCCACTTGGCTTCTTCCTTTAACAAGATGACAGAGGACTTACAGGCAACTACCGTATCCCGCGAGTTCCATGAAAGCATAACTGATGGTATAAGCGATGAGCTTATGGTGATTGATCCCCAGAATTCCAAGATTATTAGCGCCAATAAGGCATTCCTTGAAAAGTACGGTCCAAGGGATGAGGTAATAGGAAAGACCTGTTATGAGGTAACCCATGGTTCTTCCGAGCCCTGCAAGCCGCCAGAGCATATCTGCCCCACTGAGGAGGCATTAAGGACAGGGATGCATTCAATAGCCGAGCATAT
>JAZDJF010000080.1:0-4130 GCA_043804165.1 Nitrospirota bacterium | reverse complement strand
TTCACCAGCGCAGAAGAAATCCTGCCTCTTAAAAATTCTATCTCGCCCATGCCGAGTTTGCAGTATATAATCCCCCTTGGATCTTTTGTCTTCTTGAAAAATCCGCAAGATTGCTTGAAATAATCCATTGCCTTATCAAGCCTGCCAAGCATGGTGTATGTCTTGCCGAGGCTCCAGAGAGTATATGAGAAACTTACAATATCACCTATCTTCCTGTAAAGAGTTGTTGCCTTTCTGAAATGCATGAGAGCGCCTGAGTAATCAGCCTTCATTCTCAGGGCATTCCCGATGCCGCAGTGGGAATATGCAATTCCAAATGTATCATTTAATTCAGAAAATAATTTATTGGCAGCAGTGTAGTATTTAAAGGAATCGCTGAACAGCCCTGCCACCCTGGACACCCCTCCAAGTCCGCACAGGTTATATCCGATTGCATGCTTGTCTCCAAGCGTCCTGAAGAGCCTGAGTGATTTCTTAAACGACTTGAGAGAATCCGCTGCATCCCCTTTGATACGAAAAGCGCCGCCCTTAGCCCAGAGCACAAATGCCATTCCTTCACTGTCCTTTTTCTCTCTGTACACCTTTTCAGCGCCGGAAAACATCTCCAGCGCCTCCTTCCACCTGCCAAGCCCCCTTACTGAAAGACCGAGCCCAACCGCAGCATCTGCCGCAGCTGTCCTGTCCTTCAGCTTCCCGCTTATTTTTATTGATTCAGAATAATTCTTCCCTGCAAGTTCAAATTTCCCTATCATGCGATAGACATCACCGATGGACATAAAACAGCGAAGCCTGCCTTCAGTGATATTATCTTTTTCGTATGCCCTCTTTGCCCGCTTGAAAAGCAGAAGCGCATCTTTGTATCGAGCCCTGTTTTTTAGCTCGTTTGCTTTATGAAAAAGTCTGTCTGCTGTCATGCGTCGGCCAGTATTTCACGCAGTTTCTTTGTAAGCGATGCGTAGTCTTTAGAACTGAAAAACGCTGATCCCATTACAAGTATATCAGCGCCTGCCTCGGCAACCATCCTGACATTATCAGGTTTTACGCCGCCGTCAACCTCAATAAGAGTTTTAAGCCCTCTGTCAGAAATCATTCTCTTTAGTGCCTTAATCTTATCTACCACCTGCGGAATAAAACTCTGCCCCCCAAAACCTGGATTAACAGACATCAGGAGCACAAAATCCACATCCTGAATAATATCGTCAATGCTGCCGAGCGGAGTTGTAGGATTAAGCGATACTCCTGCCTTTACCTTGCTCTCTTTTATTTTTTGCACTGTGCGGTGCAGATGCATTGCGGCTTCAAAGTGTACCGTAAGATAATCCGACCCTGCTTTTATAAAATCGTTCAGGTATTTGTCGGGCTCTTCTATCATAAGATGCACATCAAGAGGAACGGATGTTATCTTTTTAATTGCTTCTACAATAGAAGGCCCTATCGTTATGTTCGGCACAAAATGGCCGTCCATTATATCTATGTGAAACATGTCAATGCCTGCAGCTTCCGCTGCCTTTATTTCCTCGCCAAGCCTTAAGAAATCCGCAGAAAGTATTGACGGCGCAATCTTAATCATTTCAACCTCCGAAAATTAAAATAAAAAATTGTCTGAACTAACTTTAAACTCTTATTCTATTCCCCCTCAAGCATCAGATACACCGTATCTCCTGTCTTAATCTGGCTTCCGGGCTTGGGTTTCTGTGATTTTACTATTTCTCCTGCGCCTGTGACATTAAGTTTAATATCAAGTTTTTCCGCAAGCTGTTCAGCCTCCTGCTTTGTATTGCCCTGAAAATCAGGGCAATAATAAATTGCCTCATAATGCCCTGAACTGACAACAAGCGTAATCTTTTCAGTAATTTTCTCGCCCGGCGCCGGTTTCTGTGCGATAACCCTGTCTTTCTCCGCAGAGGTTGAATGCACACGGATAACCTTAGCTGCTTTTAAACCATTCTGTAAAAGTACGGATTCCGCCTTATCCAGAGATTCTCCTACTACTGAGGGGACGGACTGGACTCTCGGCCCTTTGCTTACAAACACTCTTACACTGCGCTGTTCTTTAACCATGCTTCCGAAAGGTAAATCCTGTCTTATTATGTGCCCTGCCGGAACATCTGAATCATAATCTTCGCCCTCTATCTTCAGATTAAGCCCCTTCTGGCTCAGAAGCTCATTAACCTCAACAAGGCTTTTACCTGAAAGGTCAGGGACATCCACCGTCCTGCTGAAACTCAACAATTTGAATGTAATGTATGCAAAAAGCAGGACTACAACTGTAAAAGCAAAAATATAAAGGGGAATCTTTATTATGTTGCCTATGTCTTTCAAATTTTGACTCTTAATATCAGATGCATGATTCACGATTCATGATGTATGATCCTGCATCCTGCATCCTGTATCCTGTATCTTGCATCCTGCATCAGTTAGTCCTTCTCAACCACTTTGCTTATGCTGACGATTTTATCTTCTGCGTCAACATCCATAAGCTTGACTCCCTGCGTATTTCTCCCGTGCAGGGATATGTTGTCTGCGGTAGTTCTTATAAGCTTGCCGGAATTCGTAATCATGACTATCTCATCCTCTTCTCGCACTTGCATAAGACCAACCGCCTTCCCGCCTTTCTCTATAACCTTTATAGATATTACTCCCTTACCGCCTCTGCCCTGAACACGGTAATCTTCTATCTTGGTCCGCTTGCCAAGTCCTCTTTCCGTGACTGTCAGCAGCGCTGTTCTTTCCTCGGCAACTTCCGCTGAGACAACCTCATCACCCTTAACAATGCGTATGCCCCTGACTCCCTTTGCAGTTCGCCCCATCTCGCGGACATCCTCTTCATTAAAGCGGATTGAAAGTCCATTCTTTGTGCCAATAATGAGATCACTCTTGCCGTCTGTCTTTTTAACCGCGATAAGTTCGTCTCCCTCTTCAATCGTAACTGATATTATGCCCTTGCCTCTTGGGTTGCTGTATTCTTCAAGCGCGGTCTTTTTTACTGTCCCGTTCTTTGTGAACATAACAAGAAATCCCTCTTTAAAATCCCTCACCGGAAGCGCAGTTGCAATTCTTTCGCCTTCTGATAATTGAAGGAGATTGATAAGCGCCTTGCCTTTTGCAGCGCGCCCTGCTTCGGGAATCTGATAAGTCTTGAGCCAGTAGAGCCTTCCGAGATTGGAAAAGAAGAGCATGTAGTCATGAGTTGAACCTATAAAAAGCTGCTCAACAAAATCTTCCTCTTTTGTTTCCATTCCGATAAGCCCCTTTCCGCCCCTGCGCTGGCTCCTGTATGCGGACAACGGATTTCTCTTGATATAACCCTGATGAGAGATGGTGATAACCATATCTTCTTCTGTTATGAGGTCTTCAATTGTAATCTCTTTTAATCCCACAGCAATCTCAGTCCTTCTTTCATCAGCATACTGGGTTTTTATCTCATTCAGCTCATCTTTGACTATCTTTGATACAAGGGCGTCGCTTCTGAGTATTGCATTCAGTCTCTCAATCTCTTTTAATGTCTCTGTGTATTCCTTTATTATCTTTTCACGCTCAAGGCCTGTGAGCCTCTGCAATTTCATGTCAAGTATTGCCTGTGCCTGAATCTCAGACAAAGGATAATTATTCATGAGTCCGTGTTTTGCCTCATCAGGCGTCTTTGACTTTCTTATCAATGCGATAATTGCGTCAAGATGATCAAGGGCAACCTTGAGTCCTTCCAGTATATGCGCCCTTTCTTCTGCCTTTCTAAGTTCAAATCTTATCCTTCTTATGACAACATCACGCCTGTGCTGCAGAAAATGGCTGAGTATCTTCTTTAAAGGCAGCACCTGAGGCTGGCCGCTTACAATGGCAAGCATTATAATTCCGAATGTGGATTCCATCTGCGTATGTTTGTAAAGATTGTTCAGGACTACCTCTGCCATCTCGCCCCTTTTAAGATCAAGGACAACCCTTATGCCTTCCCTGTCAGACTCATCTCTTATCTCGGATATGCCCTCTATTTTTTTCCCTCTTACAAGCTCGGCAATCTTTTCTATCAGCCTTGCCTTATTCACCTGATACGGAACCTCCGTGATTATGATATTTTCTCCGCCTCTGTATTCCTGCTCAATCTTCGCCTTTGCCCTGACCTTAATAAGCCC
>JAZDJF010000079.1:0-3241 GCA_043804165.1 Nitrospirota bacterium | reverse complement strand
ATGGAACAGGTAAAGGATGTCCGTTCTGTCGCCCTTGGCGTATGGGTTAAGGTCGGCTCCAGGAACGAACTGCCTGAGAAAAACGGCATATCGCATTTCCTTGAACACATGTTTTTCAAAGGCACGCAGAAACGTTCTGCGAGAGATATCGCCGTTGATACGGATTCGATGGGAGGCGACCTGAATGCATTTACTTCAAGGGAAGGCACAACATTCTATATCAAAGTCCTTGATGAATATTTTGATAAGGGCATAGAACTCCTGTCTGATATATTCATTCACTCTACGTTCCCGGAAGAAGATATAGAGAAAGAAAAGGGGATTATCAAAGAAGAGATAAAGATGGTTGAGGATACGCCTGACGACTACATATATGACCTCTTCAACCAGACAATATGGGGCAATGACGGCATAGGACAGCCCATACTCGGCAGGAGAGAGACGATTAAATCGCTTATAAGGGAAGACCTTGTCAGCCACACAAAAAAACATTACGGGACAAAGGGCATTGTTATATCATGCGCAGGGAATTTTGAAACAGACAGGCTTCTTAATGCGCTAAATCATAATTTTAGTTCTCTCAGGAAAGGGTCAGAGCCAGACAAGGAACCGCAGTCTCTGTTTAACAGCAGGATCAAAGTTCACAGCAAAGAGCTCTCTGAAGTTCATCTGTGTCTCGGCGTTGAAGGCATGCCGCAGGCAAGCAAAGACAGGTATGTATTGTTTATTCTGAATACGATACTCGGCGGAGGCGTTAGTTCAAGGCTTTTTCAGGAGATAAGGGAGAAAAGAGGGCTTGCGTATTCTGTTTATTCATATATATCATCATACGCTGATACAGGGGTATTGGCTGTCTATGCCGGGACAGGAAAAAAGAAAGTATCGCAGGTGATAGAGCTTGTTCTCAAAGAACTCAGAGGTCTGGCAGGCATACTTTCGGATGTTGATGTAGAAAGGGCAAAGGCTCAGCTCAAGGGCAATCTTATCCTCGGCATTGAATCAACGAGCAGCAGGATGCAGAACATTGCGCGTCAGGAGATGTATTACGGCAGGTATTACTCACCTTCGGAAATAATAAAAGAGATAAATTCTATAAGCCTCAGGCAGGTTAAAGAACTCGCGGAGAAACTGACAAGCGGGAGTGAGGTCGCACTTACAGCGATGGGGCCTGTCAGCGAAAATGACTTTAAGGGGATAATGGGTTAAAGAAATAGTTTATATATGAAAAAGCAGGTTAAACAGTGAAGTTTCTTGCGGCAGGACAATCAGACAAAGGTGTTTCAAGACAAAACAATGAGGATAATTTTTGCGTTGACGATGATTTGCGCCTTTTTATTGTCGCAGACGGCATGGGCGGAGCCGCGGCAGGAGAGGTCGCAAGCAGGATGGCAGTTGAGATAATCAGGGATCATGTTAAGCGCTCATCTGCAGGGAATGAGCCTTTCGTGGGCGGTTATGACAAAAGATTCTCTGGCGCATCAAACAGGATTGCATCAGGCATAAGGCTTGCCAATCAGACAATATATGAGGCGTCGCAGAGCAATGTTAAATGGCGCGGCATGGGGACAACAGTTGCCGCTGCCTTGCTTGACGGCAGTAAAATGAGCATAGCGCATGCAGGCGACAGCAGGATTTATCTTATCAGGACAAGTTCAATTATCCAGCTTACTGACGACCATTCAATAGTGTCTGAGCAGGTAAAAAGCGGACTGCTCACAAAAGAAGAGGCAGAGGGCTCTGAGGTAAGAAATATTATTACAAGGGCGCTCGGCAGCGCTCCGTCTGTGGATATTGATCTTGATGAAATAGACATCATGGATGGCGACAGGGTTGTCCTGTGCAGTGACGGGCTTACAACGATGGTTACTGACAATGTTATCCTTTCTACAGTTGCTGTTTCTGATGAACCTGACAGGGCGTGCGGCGCGCTTATTGATATTGCCAATAAAAACGGCGGAAAGGATAATATAACTGTGGCGCTTGTATATTTGTTTGCCGATGGCTCATAGAGAAGATAAAACTATGACTGCTGTAGGTGGCGGTTTAATCTGTCCAGTTATGTTTTTGCAAAAGGGGGAACCGGCAACCTACCCTGCGGGAACAGAATTCCAGGCTTTTACGGGAGGAGATAGGGAAATAGAGATTATTAAGTAATGCGATGTAACAGGAATCGGGGACAGGTTCACAATTTTATCAAGATGTAATATAACCTATAAAAACAAGAGTTTGCAAACAGTTTTGAGACTTGGCTTTATGAACAGATTGAAAAATCTCTTTGAGGGTTAAATTGATGGAGGATTTTATGAGGAGAATTGTTTTTCTATTGCTTATCTTTCTGCTTTCTGCCTGCGGCAGTCCGCAGGTATATAAGGATGTCTTTAACACAGAGGGCGGTCCGAATGTGAGGACTTTTAATGCATCTGTTGAAAACTGTTATCTTGCGGCTAAAAGGGCTGTGTTGAGCCAGAACTTCAGGATTGAAAAAGAGGATTTGCAGGCAAAATCATTTACAGCAGCAAGATACTTTGAAGACGGCAAAGATAGCATTGTCCTTACTGCTAATGCAAATATCATAGCCTCAGGCAAGGATAAGGCTACCATTTATGTGAGTGCAGTTCAGCATGTTGAAAAAGTCAGAACAAAAACCGACCGAACTTTTTTCGGGCTAATCCCTGTTGGAAGCGAAGCCACAAAAGTTAAACAGGAAGAAAGAACTGTTGAGGACGAGGAGTTCTATAAAAAGTTCTTTGATGCGGTGGAGAAGGAGATAAAGGCGCTGGCACCATAACTTTTGGCATGTTCATCACCTCCTTAATTTTAAGGATAATAAAATACTGGTTTTAAGTCAAGGACACAATTCTTCTGGCTTCCATCACTTTCAGTCATTCCCGAGAAAGCGGGAATCTATGATGCAACAATACTCAACACAAATAAAATGCTGGATTCCTTTGATCTGCCTTTTGCCTATGACACTGCCACAGGCAGAGTCTGGTCCATCAAAAAAGGTTTTAAGAACTGGTGACCTTTGCCCTGCTCAGACATTCTAATGGGGTTTACAAGTTCAAATTCAGACTGGTAATATAGCAAGTGTCTGTGATTAGTGTCAGTGAGTAATAATTACTGACACTCACAACTGACACTACACTGGAGAGGTGGCCGAGCAGGTCGAAGGCGGCGGTTTGCTAAACCGTTGTAGGGGCCAAAACCTCTACCCAGGGTTCGAATCCCTGCCTCTCCGCCA
>JAZDJF010000078.1:0-4487 GCA_043804165.1 Nitrospirota bacterium | reverse complement strand
CCCGGTTATGAGTTCAGGGTTGTTGACTCCCTTATAACTAATTTTCACCTCCCCCGTTCAACCCCGCTTATGCTGGCCTCTGCCTTCTGCGGCGCTGAAAAACTGAGCAGGGCATACAGCATTGCTGTGAGTCAAAAATATAGATTTTTCTCCTACGGTGATGCTATGCTTATCCTGTGAAATGAAACACAGCAGCTTTAAAGCAAAACGGAAAGCAGCCTTGCCTGACAGGAAATTCATCATAGCTATTATTGCAGTTACCTCTGCGCTTAGCTTCAGCCTCGGTTATTTTGTAGGGGGCGCAGGAGATAAAGGAAAACAGCCTGAATATCAGATAATCGCAGCTCCGAAACTTGAGGCAATCCCGCAGGTTCAAGAGCAGCCTGCTGCCAAAAAAGAGCCTGCCGAACCCAAGGTTGAAACTGATAACTCTCATCAGGATGATATAAAATACACTGTTCAGGCCGGCGCCTTCAAAAACTTGAAGGAAGCGGAAATACTCAAACACAAACTTGAAGCTAAAGGGTACAAGGCATACATAAAAAAATATGCTAAATCCAAAAACCCGAAATTATACAAGGTAAGGACAGGAGAATTTGCTGCCAAGGAAGAGGCAGCAGCGCTTGCGCTCAAACTGAAAAATGAAGGGCTGAATGTTTTTGTAACCCTGAAAAACGAAGAGGATCGCGGGGATAAAAATTCATCCCAGCCCGGCGCCGCCAAAAAGGAGAACATACGGTAACGATAGAGATAGAACTTAACAGCGAAAAGGAATTAACCTTCCTTTACAGCGGATTTGACAAAAATCTCAAACTTATAGAAGAGGCTTTCAATATAACCGCAAGCTTCAGAGGGAACAAGATATTTATTCAGGGAGAACAAGAACCTGCCGCAAAGGCTGAAAGGCTGATAAACGAGCTGCGCTCCATAAGTGAGGATGGTTATCTGATTAAGCCTGAAGACATCAGTTACGCAATAAAATCAGCAGCAGCCGGGCACAAGACATCCCTCAAAGATTTATTCCTGAACAATATACCTGTGTCCTCAAAAAAGAGATTTATCATACCGAAAACCGAGGTGCAGAGACAGTATATTGAGGCTATGCGTAATTATGATATTGTCATAGGGATAGGGCCTGCAGGCACAGGCAAGACCTACCTTGCAATGGCAATGGCAATAAACGCCCTTCTGAAAAAACAGGTGAGCAGGATAGTTCTTGCGCGGCCTGCCGTGGAGGCAGGAGAAAAACTTGGCTTTCTGCCCGGCGACATGTACGAAAAGGTTAACCCTTATCTGAGGCCCCTTTATGATGCCCTTTTTGATATGATAGAGGCGGAAAAGGCAAGCAAATTTATTGAGCGCGGTATCATAGAGATTGCGCCGTTAGCTTTTATGAGAGGACGCACATTGAATGATTCCTTTATAATCCTTGATGAGGCGCAGAATACAACATCGGAGCAGATGAAGATGTATCTTACAAGGCTGGGGTTTAACTCAAAGACCGTAATTACAGGAGACATAACACAGATTGACCTGCCGTCAGGGAAACTTTCAGGATTGATAGAGGCTGAAAAAATACTGAATAACATAGAGGGCATAAAAGTTATATATTTTTCCGAGAAAGATGTCGTAAGACATAAGCTCGTTCAGGAAATAGTAAAGGCGTATGAAAGATATGAAAAACGGAATACAGAAAATTAGTAGGAAGATTGACCCCGTTAGAAAACAAGCCCTGTCATTTATGGTGTGGTATAAAAATATATTTGGTCGGGGTTCAAGCCCCGTCCAATTTTCTAACGGGGTTGACATAAAAAAATATTTACTCCTGATTGTCTTTGGATTCTTATCAGCCATTGCAATACAGGAGAGAGCCGGCGCTGAACGTTTTGCAGGAGGACTGCTCACCGCCTGCCTTCTTTTAGCCATTCTTTACAAGGACATACGGCGGTATAAACCTGCTTATTTAAAAAACTACAACATGCTCGTCCTTCTCGGCTTTATGATTGTCAGCACACTTCTTCTTGGAAGACTTTTTGAGTATATACTGGTAAACCTTGCACGCGGAATCGGCCTGGCGCCCATGGAAATCACATTGTTCGGCATACCGATAGCAGCAGGCGCAATGCTTGTCACTCTTTTATTTGATTTTCACACCGCAATGGTGTTTTCCTTTGTAGTGAGCCTCTTAAGCGGGCTGTGGCTCAACAGCGCAATTTTTCCGGTATATGCATTTGTTGGAAGCCTTACTGCCGCATTCAGCGTCATAAGATGTAAAAGGCGGTCAGCGCTCTTGATGGGCGGTTTTTATGTTGGGGTGATAAGCGGTGTCACTGCAAGCATCCTGCTGCTTTTTACAGGAGAGTTCTTTTCTGTTAAGGCATTCCCTGCAGTAATGTTTGCGCTGTCCTCAGGGATAAGCGTCACGGCAGTTGTCTCTGTAATGCTGCCCCTTCTTGAATACACGTTTAAAGTCACAACTGACATAAGCCTTCTTGAACTCCTTGACATGGAACAGCCGCTCATGAAAAATCTCATGATAACTGCTCCCGGCACATATCACCACAGCGTCATAGTCGGCAATCTCGTTGAGTCCGCGGCAGAGGCAGTAGGCGTTAATCCCCTGCTTGCAAGGGTAAGCTCATATTACCACGACATAGGCAAGATCAAGATGCCGGAATATTTTGTTGAAAATCAGAGCAATTCTCTGGGCAAGCATGAGAATCTCACTCCCCACATGAGCAGCATGATAATATCTTCGCACGTAAAAGAAGGCGTAGAGCTTGCAAATCAGCATAAACTCCCGCAGCCGATTATAGATATAATAGAGCAGCATCACGGCACAAGCCTGATGACTTTTTTTTATCAGAAGGCAAAGGGGCAGAGAGACGAGAACGAGCCTTCTGAAGAAGAATATAAATATCCGGGGCCTAAACCTCAGACGCGCGTAGCTGCGCTCGTTATGATGGCAGATGCTGTTGAGGCTGCGTCAAAGGTTTTAAACGATCCAACGCCTGCAAGAGTTTCTGCGCTTGTTGACAAGATAATAAACTATATATTTCTTGAAGGACAGCTTGACGAATGCGAGCTCACATTGAAAGACATATCAGAGATAAAGAAACACTTCTCATACATACTCACAGGAATCCTGCACAAGAGAATAGATTATCCGGGGTTTAATTTTAACGGCGGCGCTTCAAAATCTCAGGAAGCACAAAGGCAGATTAATGAAGGTTCTAATAGAGAACAGGCAAAAACCTACAAAGATAAACCAGCAAAAGATAAAGCGTGATTCAGCGGCAGCGCTCCGGCTTCTCGGACTGAAAGATGCAGAACTAAGCATACTTCTTGTAAATGACCGCCAGATGAAGGAGTTGAACCATAAATACCGCGGCATTGACAGGACTACGGATGTGCTCTCATTTCCGCAGCATAGTGCCAAAGTGCCAAAGTGCCAAAGTGCCAAAGCAAATGAGAAGAAGGTCTATGGACTATGGGACTATGGGACCAAGGAACTCTTGCTCGGTGATGTCGTGATAAACCTTCAGGCAGGCAAGAGGCAGGCGCCTGAGCATAGGCTGTCATTCAATGAGGAGTTAAGATTGCTTCTTGTTCATGGAATTCTTCACCTCATCGGATATGACCATGAAAGGAGCAAATACGCTGAAAGGAAGATGCGGATAAAGGAGAGGGAATTATTAGAATACATGGCAAAGAGTTCATAGGCAAAACAACATGGTTTGTCATTCCCGCTTGTCGGGTTTGTCATTCCGACTTGTTCGGAATCATTCTGAAGAAGGATGCTGGACAAGCCAGCATGACAGCATGGAGAAGGATTGTGGACAAGCCACAATGACAGAATTAAAATGGTCAAGGACTTCTCTTATGGTTTCATTAGTAAATCGAAGGAGTAAAAACTGATGCTTGCAAAACGCATAATCCCGTGCCTTGATGTTAAAGACGGAAGGGTTGTAAAAGGTGTAAGCTTTCTTAATCTCAGGGATGCCGGAGACCCTGTCGAGAATGCAATCTTTTATGATGAGCAGGGCGCTGATGAACTCGTATTCCTTGATATAACAGCATCGCATGAGAAGAGAAAGATTATACTTGACGTTGTTGAAAGGACTGCAAATGATGTCTTCATGCCGCTTACAGTCGGCGGAGGAATCGGCGCTCTTGATAATATAAGACAGCTTCTGAAATCAGGATGTGATAAGGTTTCTGTGAATACATCTGCTGTAAGAAACCCTCATTTTGTAAGTCGCGCAGCAGAGAGATTCGGAAGCCAATGCATCGTCGTTGCAATTGATGCAAAGAGAGTTACAAAAGAGATGACATTTACAGAAGAGGAGAAGTGGTTTAATGATAAATCTTTAAGAGGAGTCTTGCTCGGAGATTTAAATGAAGGATTGACATGGGCGATATCTACACACGGCGGAAGAAAGATGAAAAGGATTGATGCCGTGCAATGGGCTAAGAAGATGGAGGAA
>JAZDJF010000077.1:0-2187 GCA_043804165.1 Nitrospirota bacterium | reverse complement strand
TATTGTCAGCAGACTTTTTGATTTTATCAAGCAATTTCCTGTCATTTCCCATCATGGCTATTGCCTCGTTTCCAAGGGCAACGGAACAAGCGGCTGTAAGGGTTGCGATATCAATAATTGCCTTTGGCTTGAAACGCTTTGCATATCCTATTGCATCCGCAAGAATCAAACGTCCTTCAGCGTCTGTATTGATTATTTCAACGGTCTTGCCGCTTATTGTTTCGGCTACATCGCCGGGTTTTGTTGCAGAGCCTCCGGGCAGGTTTTCTGTTGCCGGCAGTATGCCGATAAGATTTACTGGAAGTTTTAATGCAGAGGCAGCTTTTAACACACCCAAGACTGCTGCGCCTCCTGCCATGTCATATTTCATCTTTTCCATTCCGTCAGAAGGTTTCAGCGATATGCCTCCGCTGTCAAAGGTTATTGACTTGCCTATCAGCGCCAGAGGTTTGCCCGCCTCGGCGGGTTTGCCCTTGCTGCCTTTATATTCAAGCACAATGAACTTCGGAGGTTCTTTGGATCCCTTTGCAACAGAGAGATATGCTCCCATTCCAAGTTTTTCTGAATCTTTTCTCTCAAGGATTTTCACCGAAAGATTTTTTTGTCTCAGAGAAACCGCTGCCTTTGCAAGGTCTGACGGAGTCATATCATTGGACGGAGTGTTTATCAAATCCCGTGCAAAATACACAGATGATGTTATGCTCTCAGTCCATTTGAGTTCATCGCTAAGCCTTTTTGATGTTTTAGAGAGTATTGTAATGTTATCTATCTTCTTGTTGTCTTTTTCTTTCCTGTATCTCTCAAATTTATATAAACTTAGCAAAGCTCCCTCTATGAAGTTCAGAGGCGAGAGTTTAAGAGATGAGATTAAAGTTGTGGAAACCGCAATCTTTTTCATCCCCTTGTCACGAAGATGCACTGCTGCTTTTCCGCCTGCCTGTCTTATGTTTTCGGCAGACAGCTCGTTTTTTTTACCAAGGCCTACAAGTAAAATCCGTTCAGGTTTTATCCCTTCAGGCACAGGCATTAAAAGAAGCTCGTTCCGCTTGCCGTGGAATTCTTTTGAGAACGCTTTCCTGATTTGTTTCTGAATAGCTGTGCCGAATTTTTTATAAAACTCCGAATTCCCTTGTACAAAAGGAAGAACCAGCGCATCACAGATGCAGTCTGTTTCTCTGATATTTTTAACAGATATCTTCATTTAAAACCTAAAATGAATCCTTAAAGATCTCTTCAGCATCTAACCTCCTTTTTTGTAACAACAGGGGTTAAACTCTCGGTTTTGCGAGTATCTCAAGCGCCTTCAGATCGAGAAATCTTTTTGAAACGGCAGATTTAATAACCATTACTGTGTCAGCGCCTCTTCCTGTGCCTGCGACAGCAAGGACTTCCTCTTCTTCAGGTATAAGGCCTGCATCAGCAGCCATCATCACAATCTCACAGCACACCTTTGGCCCCTCTCCAAACCTTCTTAGAGACTGGGCGATAATGAGCGTTGGATATAAACCGCCGAATTTGGATGAAAAGGCTGTTTCCAATGAATGTGTAAGTATCGTTCCTGTGTATATCTTTGCGCCGTTTGCCTTTATTTTCTCTATGGCATCATTTGGTATTTCGGATGTGTTTGGTTCTTTGAATCCAGCGGAATGCGTTACAACAACAAGATTAACAGCGGATGTTTTTAATGCCTCTGAAAATAAGATGCCTGTATCGCCGCCTGTGGTTGCCACTACAAGATGTTTGTATGCGCTGTTCTTTATAGCCTGCTTGACAACTTCAAGACATGCAGATGTGTTTTCTTTTCCGGGCTTATCAAAATATGTTACTTTTCTTTCCATAGGGAGATTATAACAAAGGATTCAGATAAATCTCTATTTATACCGGAATTATTTATAATGGTGCGAGAGAGGGGAGTTGAACCCCTACGGAGTTACCCATCCCGAATAACGCATCTTTATTAAGCTTTTCTCAAATGGTGGGCGTGAGAGGATTCGAACCTCCATGGGTTGCCCCACCAGATCCTAAGTCTGGCGCGTCTGCCAACTCCGCCACACGCCCTAATCTGCTAATTAAAAAAAGCCCACCAAGTCGGGACGCGTCTGCCAGTTCCGCCACTCTCGCTTGATTGATTTTAAAGGATTGTTTGACATCAGGTCAAACACAACCAACTCCGAATGCAGCAGAATT
>JAZDJF010000076.1:0-2283 GCA_043804165.1 Nitrospirota bacterium | reverse complement strand
CAGAGGATATTTACAAACATGCGATTGAAGGAGACAATCTTGCAAGAGAAGCGCTCAAGGAGGCAGGAAGGTATCTTGGAATCGGGTTTGCGAATATAATAAACATAATAAGCCCTGAGGCTATAATCCTCACAGGAGGACTTATCGGCGCATGGAACATCTATGTGCAGGAGGCTATTAAAGAGGCATCAAGAAGGTCATTTAAGGCTCTTTTTAATAAAGTCAAAATCATCCCCTCTTTATTGGGAGATGATGCAGGGATGATAGGGGCGGCAGGGCTTGTATTTTCTGCCGCAGGCAGGCTTGCAGAAGAAAGTAAGGTAATATATAACATGGAAACAGTGAATGAGGAGAAACGCTGAATGACAAACAAAAAGAAGAGAATATGGGAGTATGCAAAGGCGATAATCACCGCGCTTATACTTGCTATGCTGATAAGGGCATACATTATACAGGCATTCAAGATTCCGTCAGGTTCAATGACTCCTACGCTCCTTATAGGCGACCATATTCTCGTAAACAAATTTCTTTACGGCACAAAGATCCCCTTTTCCGGCAAGAGGGTATTTATGTTCAAGAAGCCTGAAAGAGGGGATATAATAGTTTTTAAATATCAGGAGAATCCTTCTAAAGATTTCATAAAAAGGGTGGTGGCGGCAGAAGGCGATGTAATAGAATCAAAAAACAAAATGATACATGTTAACGGCAGCAAGGTAAATGAGCCGTATGCACGGCATACAGACAGTTCTATGCGGCCGATGGGGATTGAGCCGAGGGATAATTTCGGGCCTGTCATAGTGCCCAAGGATAAGTATTTTGTAATGGGCGACAACCGTGACCAGAGTTATGACAGCCGCTACTGGGGCTATGTGGATATAAAGGATGTAAAAGGAAAGGCGCTTATTCTTTACTGGTCATGGGACTCTGAAAAAAACTGGGTAAGGTTTGAAAGGATTGGAGGTTTAGTACATTGAAAAAAGCACAGATGTTTGGCAATAAGGAAGGATTTTTCAAGTTTGTCTTTGTCCTCGGACTTATTGTATTTCTTATGTATGCAGGTTTCCAGTTCGGAATGCCTTTTTACAGGTATACATCGTTCAAAACAGATGCAAAAGGGATTGCAAGGGTTAGTGTCAGCGGAGATATTGAAAGGACAAGGGCGCAGGTTTTTGAGCGGGCACAGGAATTAAATATCCCAATCAAAGAAAAGGATATAGAAGTTGTGAAGACAACCCGGGGCATGAGGGTGAAAACAGCGTGGTCAGAAGAAGTGGATATATTCGGGATATATCAGAAAACCTTTGACTTTAGAATTGATGTAGAGGAGTGATTTGTTTACAGGTCTTATAATTGAAATGGGGGAGATAACATCCGTTAAGATGCGCAGTGGAGGCGCAGTCCTTTCGCTCAAGGCCCGGGAGGCGGCATCCTCTGCAAAACTTGGAGACAGCATTTCCGTGAACGGTGTGTGCCTTACTGCTATAGAGAAAAACTCTGACCTGCTTTCTTTTGACCTCTCTGACGAAACTCTTCGCAGTACAAATCTTGGCAGACTTAAAAGAAGAGACAGGGTTAACCTTGAGATGTCATTGAGCCCTGATTCAAAGATTGGAGGCCATTTTGTGACAGGGCATGTTGATGCAGTCGGCACTATGCGTTCAAAGGTAAACATTGGCGATATGCTTAAGATTGAAATCAGCGCTCCGCAAAAGGTAATGAATTTTATTATAGAGAAAGGCTCGGTTGCTGTTGACGGGATAAGCCTTACAGTTGTTGATGTCTTAAATGACGGTTTTACAGTTGTTATTATTCCGCATACGGCAAAGCTCACTACAATCGGATTCAAGGGTACAGGAGATACCGTAAACATTGAGACTGATATTTTAGGTAAATATGTTGCAAAGTTTTTGAATAAAGATGAGGGAAAGGATTCAGGGCTTATGAAGGCGCTGACAGAAGGAGGATACGTCAGGGAATAAGAGATATCAGGTGTCAGGTATCAGGTGTTAGACTAAAACCTAGAACCTAGAACCTAAAACCTGAAGGGGGAATAATGGAAAAATATAAATTCAATACGATAGACGAGGCAATTGAGGACATAGCAAAAGGCAGGATGGTCATCCTTGTAGACGATGAAGACCGTGAAAATGAAGGAGACCTCTGTATGGCAGCGGAAAAGGTAACGCCTGAGGCAATTAATTTCATGGCGAAATACGGCAGGGGGCTTATATGTCTTCCACTTACGCCTGAGCGCGTAGAAGAACTGAAACTTCAGATGATGAC
>JAZDJF010000075.1:0-4399 GCA_043804165.1 Nitrospirota bacterium | reverse complement strand
ACCGGATGTCTTATCCAGAAGCACTTCGGAAAATCCTATTATAGAATGAAGCGGTGTTCTAAGTTCATGGCTCATGCTTGCTATAAACCGAGCCTTTATCTCATTTGCCCTTCTGAGCTCTCTGTTTACTTTCTCAAGCTCCCTCGTCCTTTCGAGCACCTTTTCCTCAAGGCTCTGTGTGAGTTCTTCAAGTTCTTCGTTTTTCCCTTTGAGTTTTTCTCTTAACTGCTTTTCTTCAGTAATGTCCTTGCTTACACCAACTGTGCCTATGATATTGCCGGCTTTATCACTGAGACGGGAGATAGTAAGGCTTATATCTACATGAGAGCCATCTTTTTTCTGAAGTTTTGTCTCGTAATTATATACTGCTCCTTCTTCTTTAAGCACCTCAAGAATTTTTTCTCTTTCCTCCTTATCCACATAAAACTCGGCTGCGGTTCTGCCTATTACCTCATCTGCCCTGTAGCCCAGAATCCTTTCCCCGCCCTTTGAGAATTTAACAATCCGTCCCTTGTTATCAGTCGTGGCAATCATATCCTGTGAATCATCGAGCACTCCCTGAAGATAACCAAGTGATTCTTCAAGCTCATGTATAAGCTTGAATTTTTCTATTGCCTGTGCAGCAAAAGAAGAGAAAATAGTTATGAGATTTTTATGCCTCTCAGTAAACTCCCTTGGTTTAAAATCATCCAGATAGAGAACTCCAACAATGCCGCTATCAAGAGGAAGCGGAGATGCCAAAAGCGATCTTATCCCCTCCTTTAAAATTAGCGTCCCCTCAAAGATGGGGTTTCCCTCGGTGTCCTGAAACTCAAGCGGTTCCTTATGCCTGAGTATGCTGTATGTCAGGCCATCCTTTCTCGGCTTCCATCTCTGCTCCTTAAAGAACTCACGGCTCAAGCCCCTATGCGCAGCCATAACCATCTCATCGCCGTCAATAAGGGCAATGCTGCCAGCAGGCGTTTCTGTGAGTTTCATGGCAGACCTTAGCACTTCATTCAAAACCTCTTTCAGATTTCTGGCTTTCGTAATGAGGATGCCGTTCTGGTAGAGGACACTCATATCATCCTTTGCAAGCTGCTGTCTCCTGACAAGTTCATAGAGGAACTTTGCGCTTGTGCCTTCAATAATCTCTACAGGATAAGGAGCAGTTTTTTTAATAACCTCGCTGACCTTTGGCTCGCCGGTTGAATTTATCACAATCTCAGGGCTCTGACTGAAGAGATCCTTCACATCACTGGCAATAAAAATACCCCATTCTTTTGCAAGATTAAGCCCGGGGGCATTATTATTTCTATCAGTTATGCCGACTACCTTTATCTCGCCATTTATATGAAATACTTTAAGAAGATAGCTTCCACCTTTTCCTGCCCCAACTATAGCGACCTTAATCATCTTTTCCTCCACTTGTTTTTGATCTGTCATTTTGCATTTTGATCTTTGATTTTTGATTTTTCTTTCCTCATCATCTCTATAAACTTTTCAAGGAGTACCGGATCCCACTGGCTGGAGTTTTTTTCTTCTTCCATCTTCTTAGTTGCCTTTTCTATAGAAACAGGCACTCTGTACGGCCTTTCTGATACCATTGCGTCAAAAGTATCCACTATTGAAAGAATCCTTGACATAATCGGTATCTGCTCGCCTTTAAGTCTATCAGGGAATCCCTCGCCATCCCACCTTTCATGGTGATGTCTTATTATTGGCAGTATTGCGCTTAGAGAATGAAGCGGCCTGCATATCTTTTCTCCTATAACTGTGTGCTGATCTATCAACCTTTTTTCTTCTTTTGTCAGAGCGCCGCTTTTATGGAGGATAGAATCTCCTATGCCTATCTTGCCGATATCATGAAGGATGCCTGCCTTTTTGATAAGATTCTGTTCTTTTTCTGAAAGGCCTATGAGGGATGCAAATTCTGCTGAAAGATTTCCTACTCTTTCTGAATGACCTTTTGTATAAGGGTCTTTTGACTCTAATGCGACTGCCAGTGTAAGGATTACACTTTCTGAATGGTCAAGTTCTTCCTGAAGCTTTTTAAACTTTAATAGTGAACGGACTTTCGTAGTAAGTTCAATAGATTTAAAGGGTTTAGTTATAAAGTCATCAGCGCCTGCTTCAATGCCTGCTATCTTGTCTCCCAGCTCTGCCAGTGAGGTTACAAGGATTACAGGGAAGAATCTTGCCCCGCTCTTCTCTTTCAGTTTTTTGCAGAGATCATAACCATTCATGCCCGGCATCATCACATCAAGGATAGCAAGGTCAGGTGAGAACTTTTCAATAAACTGGAGCGCCTCATTGGCATTATGCGCGATCAGGACATGGCACCCTTCTTTCTCAAAGATAGCCTCCACCAGCTCTAAGTGAGCTTCGAGGTCATCCACAACGAGGATAGAAGCCTTTTCCTCTTGTATCAAAGATTCAGGCAAACATTCAGGATAAATTGACACAATTAATTAAACCACCTGACAGAATCATTTGTCAACCACGTTAGAAAGTCTTCTTTCTAACGTGGTCAAGAATCTAAAACGGCAAACTACAGATACCTTCTGGGCACTCCTTTAGTTTCCACAAGCTCGTATCCAAATTTCTGGGGCTTTCTTCCAAAACAGGTGCCGAGGCTTTCAAACAGCGCTACCTCGCTGATATCCACTTCCCTTCTCTTTATAGCCTCTGATGTAGGGATATAACATATCTTATTGCCTTCCACATCAACCACTGTATTGCCTGTCTTGCCTTCAAGCAAAAGGAGGACTGACGCTGCCCCTGCCCTCTGTCCGAAATTAACGTCATAGGCAGACGACGGGCCTGAACGCACAAGGTGTCCCGGTGTCACCTCTCTGACTTCAGGTATCTCATAAACACCCGGCGCATACATCCCGACTCTCTTCATGAATTCTTTGACAGCAGGGTCTGCCTTAAGCCTTTTTTCAAGCTGCTGTTTTACGTATTCCCCTGCGCCTGCAAGTTTCTTATGGCCAAAGGCATCAACTCCGGCGGATTCGTCATAGAGAAGGTCGCCGCTTGCAGTCTTGATACCCTCTGCCGCAACAATAATATATGTGCCTGCCTTAACATCGCTCCTTTCTATGCGCGCAAAGTATGTGGTCTTCATATGCTCATACACAACATCAAAATCAACAGGTATCTCAGGAAGAAGGATGCAGTCAGCCTCTGCGCCCACGCCGCCGCGCAGGGCGGTGTGTCCCACATATCTGCCAAAAACTTCCATCACAATAATCCTGTTGTGGCTCATCCCTGTTGTCTTTATGTCCCTCGTGAAAAGGGCAATCCTGTTTACCGCAGAATCTCCTCCGACACTATAGGGCTGAAGGTCAAGGTCCATGGTCTTAGGCACATGAATGCACTGGATGCCGTGAGAGGTAAGGTCAATAATAACGCTTCCGGTATCATCGCCGCCGCTTATAATCAAGGCGTCTATCTTAAATTTTTTAAGCCCTGCCTTAATCCTCTCATACGTGTCCGGGTCTTTTATCTTGCTTATCTTTACCCTTGAATGCCCTGCCTCTGAACCTGCAAGGAATGCATCAATGCGGCTTACCCTCTCTGCATTTAAAACTACAACATTTTCAAGGTCAACAAGGTTGTAAAGACCCGCATAACCGTTCGGGATTACTACTGTCTCAATTCCATGCGCGTATGCCTCCCGCGCAGCGCTCTTGATAACTGCATTTAAGCCTCCGCAGTCCCCGCCGCTTGTGATAATTCCGATTCTCTTTATTCCAGCCATAAAACCCTCCCTTTATTTCGAAGAAGTTTTTTTGAAAAGTAGTGTTTATTTTAGCACAGGAGGCTCTTGTAAAGGCATGTTTCCCCTCCCTTGATGGGAGGCTCTCCCTTTTCTCTCCCCTCCCTTGATGGGAGGGGATTAAGGGGAGGGTGAGATAAAACTCATTGATAATTCTTATTTTTCCCCCTCACCCTAACCCTCTCCCACAAGGGGAGAGGGAATTTTTGAGACTTTTGCAAGAGGCTCACAGCTTATTATTTCTCCATCAACACCTGAACAGGTTTTAACCCGTAAGGACTTCCCTGCTCAATTGCTGTAAGGACGGTGCCGCCGCCTGTGAAGAAATAATACTGGGTGTTGTCAAGAACTGAGAGATAGAGTCCCGGGCAGAGGTTTTTGAATTCCTGTAAAGTATCCCCTCCTCCGTACATCTTAATAGCAGTCCTGTTGTGGTCAATTGTGCTGTCCAGCGCTGCAGAACCGGCAGTGAAATGTGGCGTAAATCCCATAACAGCATTAACAAATATTGTCTTTGCATTCGAGATGCTCTCATACACATCTTTATCCTCAAATGACCTTGGGTCAATGTCAAGCACATAGTTATATTTATTGCCCTCCCTGAAGTCTTTTATTGATATTGTCCTGTATTTCCCT
>JAZDJF010000074.1:0-5409 GCA_043804165.1 Nitrospirota bacterium | reverse complement strand
TCCTGATTCCTTTGCCTTTTTGACTAACTCATTTTCCAGCTTTGCACCTTCTATCCCGCTTTCTCTAAACCCGGCGGTTATGATTATAGCAGCATCAATTCCCTTGGCCCCACACTGTTCAATCACTTCCAATACATTTTTTGGAGGTACAACTACTACTGCTAAATCAATTTTACCAGGCACATCAAGAAGTGAAGGATATGACTTTTTCCCTAAAATTTCTGATGCACCTGGGTTAATGGGGTAAACAGCTCCCTGATAGTCATATTGAATCGCATTTTTGAGAATATCATAACCCACCTTCCCTGGTGTCCTTGAAGCACCGATGACTGCAATTGATTTCGGGTTAAAAAAATTATTCAGCATATGACTCAATATATATTACCCAAAGAATAGTTTATTTTGAAAGAGAAAATATGTGTTACTTTATCCTTTTTGATATTATTTTAAATTCTTCCGTGCCTGCCTTATCAAGCAGTTGGAATAATGCAGTTTCAGTGCATGTTATAACCGCGCCTGCATCCCTCATGAACTCAATGCCTGCTGCAAAGTTATCTTCTGTTTTTGAACACACAGCATCCATAACAGTATGGACTGAATAGCCTTCTCTTAAAAGGCCTATGCATGTCTGAAGCACACATACATGCGTCTCCATCCCTTTCGCCTTTTGTTAAGAAGAATTTTTCCATAATAATTTCTCTATTATGTGGGGTCACACATACATATATCCCTTATCCCTTTGCCCTTAATTTCATGCGTATAGCCTACTACTGCAGACTCGGCAACTATCCTCATGATTCACTGTCGCTGAAGCAATAATTAAGCTATCCTGCAATAATCGTTTTGTCTTCTTCAAGCGCCTCAGAAATCCCTCGTCTTATTACAGGATATGATACTGAATACCACAGGTCTCCAAAGTGGCGTGAGAGTATATTTAATGCGAGGGGGTCGTCTGTCTCTATAAGAAAGAATATCTTCATCGGAATCATGCCTGCAACATCATACCGCTCAATGTGTTTGCACATTTTTTTAAAGACCTTGTCTCTCTCTTTCTTTATCCATGCCTCCCTTTCCCTGTTTATCTCTTCCAGAGAAATGTCTTCCTTTGCATCAAAAATTGCAAGATAAAGCATTTTAAACCTCCTTTTCTATGTTTTAATGCAGCAATGCCCTGCCTTCTATCAGCTTCTCTACAACTGCGGGGTCTGCAAGGGTAGTTGTATCTCCTATTTCCTCTGGATGTCCTGCTGCTATTTTTCTGAGTATCCTTCTCATAATCTTCCCGCTCCTTGTCTTTGGCAGACCGTCTGTAAATTGTATGATGTCAGGCTTTGCTATAGGTCCTATCTCGTTTCTAACCATTTCTACTATCTTTCCTTTAAGCTCAGGCGTTGGCTGAATACCGCTTTTTAAGATAACATAGGCATAAATGCCTTCGCCCTTTATCTCGTGCGGAAAGCCTACCACTGCAGCTTCTGCAGCATTCTGGTAGCTTACAATTGCGCTTTCTATCTCTGCTGTGCCGAGCCTGTGACCGGAGACCTTTATGACATCATCTATTCTTCCACTCAGGTGATAATCGCCGTCGCTGTCTTCCGCTGCCCCATCGCCGGTAAAGTAATAACCCTCATACTGAGAAAAATATGTTTCATAGTAGCGTTTTGGATCTCCATATATTGTCCTTGCAATGCCTGGCCATGCACCCTTTATGACCAATGCCCCATCCTCGTTTATTCCGGCAGGGGTTCCGTCAGTCTTAAGCACAGCAGGACTTACTCCAAAAAACGGTCTGCCAGCAGCGCCAGGCTTAAGAGGTACGGCTCCTGGCAGAGAAGATATGAGAATGCCGCCGGTTTCTGTCTGCCACCATGTGTCCACAATCGGACAGTTTCCACGACCTATATGTTTGTGATACCAGAGCCAAGCCTCGGGGTTTATAGGCTCACCCACAGAACCTAAGAGCCTCAGGCTGCTCATGTCCCATTTCTTTGTCCACTGTTCGCCCTCGCGCATAAGTGTCCTGATGACCGTAGGTGCAGTATAAAAGATGTTCACTTTGTATTTCTCTACAGTCTCCCAGTATCTGTCTGGTTTCGGGTATGTGGGCACACCTTCAAACATTATGCTCGTTGCGCCCACGCTCAGAGGGCCATATACTATGTAAGAATGTCCAGTAATCCATCCTATGTCAGCAGTGCACCAGAAAGTGTCCTCCTCATGGTAATCAAATACATACTTGAAAGAGACAGCAACATAAAGCAGATACCCGCCTGTGGTATGGAGAAGTCCTTTTGGCTTCCCTGTGCTTCCGCTCGTGTAGAGTATAAATAAGGGGTCTTCGGCATCCATTTCAACTGGCTCACAAAAAGAAGATATATAGTCTTTTTCAAGCTCCTCATTTGCATCAATGTCCCTCCCGCTCTTCATTTCTACTTCCATCCCGACCCTCTTGAAGACAAGGCACTTTTCTATGGAAGGCGTGTCTTCCATTGCAGTATCAGCATTCTTCTTTAATCCTATAACCTTGCCTGCACGGTATGAGCCGTCAGATGTGACGAGCACCTTTGCCTGACAGTCATTAATGCGGTCTCTCAGCGCCAGGGAACTGAATCCCCCAAATACAACGCTGTGAACAGCGCCTATCCTCGTGCATGCCAGCATGCCTATGGCGAGCTCGGGTATCATCGGCATGTAAAAAGCTACCCTGTCACCTTTTTTCACTCCGAGCTTTTTAAGAAGATTGGCAAATCTGCATACCCGGCGGTGAAGCTCCTGATAGGTGAATATCCTGTTTTCTCCTGTTTCTGGCTCCCAGATTATTGCTGCCTTGTTCTTCCTGCCAGAAGTCAAGTGTCTGTCAAGGCAGTTGTATGATACATTAAGCCTTCCACCCTTAAACCACTCAACTCTTGCCTTTTTAAAATCATACTCCATAACCCTGTCCCATTTTTTATACCAGTAAATTTCTTCTGCTGTCCTTGCCCAGAACCCTTCAGGGTCATTTATTGATTCTTTATAGAGCTTTTCGTATTCTTCTGCACTTTTAACATAAGCCCTCTCCTGAAATTCCTTTGGAGGAGGGAATGTCCTTTTTTCTGCCATTAATATTTCTATCTTTTTTGCCTCTTCCATTATCTGTCCTCCTCTGTATTATTGAACAGCTTCTCTTTTAGAGCAAATATTCGGCAAGATTAATCCTGTATTTATTAGGGTCTATTGTCTTAACGATAGTTCTCGGAAATTTTCCATCAGGGGCTTTTTCTGTGAGATCAACAAAATATCTATCCGCCTTTTCTCCTTTGCCGCCCTTATGTCATCAAGCAATTCCATGCTACACCATCACTATCCTTCGTTCTCTCGCAAAGTTCTTGATTATCATCAATGCCGAATACAGTCTTTGCAGCCTCACATTCCTCATCCTGACAGACGGCGAATCACTAAGAATAATCTTCTCTCCCCGAATAGCTATCTGTACTTGTATTATCTCGTGATATAGTCCTGTAAGAGAGTCGATATCAAGCGGTTTGAGAAACAGCGGATTAACCGTCACATAGCCGTCGGCTATATCATACGCCATAGCCTTAAGGCTTTTCCCTCTTATGCTGCTAACTGGCATCTGCTGTCCTTTTTCTCACAAATATCCTTGACACAAGAATACCTACCTCATAAAGGATTATGATTGGGACAGCCATCAGGGTCTGATTAAATACATCAGGTGTTGGAGTAAGTATGGCAGCTATGATAAAGGCAACCAATAAAGCATACTTTCTGTTTTTTGCGAGTGTCTTCGTAGTTACAATCCCCATGCGTGTAAGAAAGATTATAACAATAGGCAGTTCAAAGACAGCTCCAAATGCAAGTATAAACTTGAGGCAAAAATCCACATACTGCCCGACTGACAGCATCGGCATCAGAACATCGCCTAACTTATAGGTGAGAAGAAATCCCATTGCAAATGGCAGCACGATGAAAAAGCAGAAAAGAGCGCCCGCTACAAATAGACCTGTCGCTGAAATGACAAATGGGAGCACATATTTTCTTTCCCTTGCAAGAAGACCCGGCGATATAAACTTCCACACCTGGTAAAAGATTACAGGCAAAGCAAGCATCAGACCGGTCACAAATGCTACTTTAAGATTCATCCATAAAGCCTCGGCAGGCGCAAGAAATACAAGCTTCGTACCTTGGGAGAGTTTTTCCTGAGGGATTATGCTTATAAAAGGATTTTTCATAGAAAACGACAGATTGTATTTAAGCGGAAACATAATGAACCTAAAAATCTCTTCGGAATAAGTAAACGCAATCACAAAAGCTATGAGCAGGGCAATTAGGGATACAGTAATACTCTTTCTGAGGTCACCGAGATGTTCTGTAAGGGGCATTTTTTCAGTTTCCATGTGTCTCACCATATATGGCAGGAGAGTTTAAGTGTTTGAAAACTGTACTCTCTCAACATTCACTCTGCCCCTTTCTCCTTTGAATCCTTAGCTGTAGTTGCCTCTTTTTCGGTTTTGCCGGGAACATCCATACTGGACAGCGGATCTTTTATATCACGGAGTTCAGAGTCCATCTGCTCCTTAATGCTGGACAGCGGATCTTTTATATCACGGAGTTCAGAGTCCATCTGCTCCTTAATGCCGTACACTGCCTTTTTAAGCTCAGCCATTCCTTTGCCTATTGTCCTTCCCAATTCAGGAAGTCTCTTCGGGCCGAAAACCAGTAAAGCGACTATAAAAATAACTATAAGTTCCTGCATCCCAATATCAAACATTATTCCCTATTCCCTCACCCTCAGACTGCAGTATAAATAACTGTTGCCGCGTTTAATAAGAGCCAGCAGTCTTTCACCGGATTTCATGTCCCTGATAATTATTGATATTAAAAATTTGACTCTGCTAATCATTTATCCTCCTCATATACCTTCTTTATCGTTTTCTTTTCAACAGGAAGAATTGCCGTTATTGAGAGCGTAATCCTGTATTCAGGACTCCTGTTTTTAAAGTCAACTCCTACGCCTACGGTTGTATAAAGATAATCGGTTGTCATGAACCTGTAACCGAATCTTCCTTCAAGGTCATCAAGGCTGTCTGAATAGTGGCTTTTTCTCCCATATATCTCTGCGAGCACCTTAAAATCATGCGCAGCCGAAAAATCAAATCCTGCTGCGAAGCTTACCTCATCTTCAAGTTTTGATGAACCGGCCTTCTCATAAAATATATTAGCATGTCCGCTTACAGGTCCCACTCTCTTGCTGATGATAAGTCCCGCGCCTGCCCTTCCATCTGTGCTGAAAACTTCCTTCCCTGATGGGATAGAGGCGTTGACCATATAAGCTACGGAAGGCGTATATTTAGTTTCATCAATAAATCTGTGTTTGACGCCTAAAGCTATATCTTCAACCCCTGATTT
>JAZDJF010000073.1:0-2880 GCA_043804165.1 Nitrospirota bacterium | reverse complement strand
CATAGGGGACAATCTCCCCTACAACCCCTTAGGTTCAAGTCTAATTACTAAGAAGTAAAATTGGTGGGCCCAATAGGACTTGAACCTATGACCCGCTGATTATGAGTCAGCTGCTCTAACCAACTGAGCTATGGGCCCATATGCTATAACATACTTATTGTCAAAGAGTTGTATTAACAAGTTCCTTTGACCTGGTTTCCACATTAGCAGCTGGTGTCCAAAAAGTGTCCAAACGCCTTGCCAGAATATCCACTGCCCTCTTTTTATGGTCCGGCGACAGATGGCTGTAACGGAGTGTCATTTCAAGCGACTTGTGGCCTAGCAACTCCCTTACAGTGTTCAAGTCAATGCCGGACATAACAAGCTGAGATGCGAACGTATGCCTCAGATCGTGAAAACGGAAGTTAATTATATCTGATTTTTTCATTGCTGTAAAGAAAGATTTTTTGATATCCCCGTAGGGCTTGCCATCCGGCTTGCAAAAGATATAAGGGCTTCTCGCATGCTTTCTGGTCCTTATTAAGGCAGTCTTAACCTGCTCGTTCATCGGAATCTCCCTTTTCTCGCTGTTCTTGGTGTTCAGAAGATAAATTATCCCCCGCTTGAAATCAACATCATGCCATTTAAGCCCCAGGATTTCGCCTTTGCGCATTCCGGTGTTTAAGGCAACGATAACAATAGATTTCAGATTCCTTTTGCAGTTTGCCAGTAGCTTGACTATCTCCTCCCTCTCAAGATAGCGGAGCCTCTTGTTGTTCTCCCTGAATAATTTTACTTTCCTTACCGGATTCTCCTGGGCCTTGTCCCATTCAATGGCCCTGTTGAACATGGACTTTAAACAGGCCAGGTTTCTGTTCACTGTTGCAGGAGAAACCTCCCTTGACCTTTCCACCTTGTACTTTTCTATTAATAAAGGAGTAATTTCATGGAGATATTTGCCTGAAAAGTGGGCCTTAAGGTTGTTGAGATTGTGGCGGTCAGACTTAAACCAGGACCTGTTATTGGGCTTGGAATGCAGCTCCAGGTATTCATCGGCGAAATCCTCGAATTTTATCTTCTGCTCTTTTTTTATGTCAAGATACTTATTCTCGGCAATCTCCACCCTGAGCTTTCTCAGCACGTTTTCCGCCAGTGCCTTGCTCGGCCCTATTTTTATTCTCTTCCTCTTGCCATAGGCGTAATAGTCAATAAACCAGTTGCCTTTCTTCAGTAACAGTGCCATCTTCTCATCTCCCTGTTATTTTCCTGAGTTTCCTTATATCCTTTTCAGTCCAGTACCTGAACCTGCTCATAGGGTCTCTTTTGGGCTTCGGAATCTTGCCGGACTGCTCCCAATTATAATAAGTGTTCCTGCCGATCCCTAAAATCTTTGTCAAATCCTTTAAATGATATCTCTTTTCCATTGCCTGAATAAATTACCATACATTACCAAACATTGTCAAGCAAACTCTTTTATCTTCCTGTCCTTAAGCCAGCTTTCTATTTCGCCTAAATCGAACTTCACCAGCCTCCCCATCTTGACATAGGGGATCCTCTTCATCCATACCCAGGAACGCAGGGTATTGATGCTTACGTCCAGGTATTCAGCGCAATCTTTTATCCCGATAAAGCGCTTTTCCATTTTCTCCCTGATTTTCCTGGCATCTCTGCTCCCTAATAAAAACCATTCGGCAACAAATAAACAAAATGCGAAAGATATTTGGCGAAGACAGCTTCCCTGTCCTCATCAGAAAAACCCTTTGATTCAGCCCATTCGTCGAACAAAGACAGCAAGTCCCTGTCGGGATTTTTATCTGCGAAATCCCTGAATTTTTCTGCCTGCTCTCTGTAAAAAGATTTCTTATCCATGTTCGCGGTTCTCGAATTTTCCGCTTCTTTTCATCTTCCTTTCAGCCTCCGGCCAAATATTTTGTTGTTTATGTGAATATGCAACTCATGATTGGTCAAATCCGTAAGAAGGGGATAAATCATCCCGGCTCCAAAACAATCCTCGCAGGATTTCTTTGGGTCATAATCACGGAAAGTTTTCCTGATAATTGCCACCTCATCCCTTTTATACTTCAAAAGATGCCCATGGCATTTTCCTGTTCCGTAACACCAATCGCACTTTTCCGGCTCTTTAAAACTGAACATTTTGCTCCTCCTTCTTTTTTGAACCGTCTCTGTCATTCTCTTTCTGGGACCTGCCAAATTCATAAATTGTCATTGCCGCAAATAAAACAAACTCAACCGCATAAACGTAGCAGAACTGCGCGATTCTTTCCGAACCTGCAACGTGCGTTGCAGTTATTATCAAATTGGCGGCAATCAGAACACAGCACGCAACAAAAATCCCCAGCCTTGCCTTGTAGTTTAAATTTCCGTGCCTTAAAGTGATAAACAGCATTCTTGAGGCAAATACCGCAATCAAAACCAGGGTCTGGCCTGCCCTGAACTCATTGAAAGGTAAGAGGCAGAACAGCGAGTTAAAGAAGCTGAATTTCCATAACACTAAAGCAACTGGCAGAGAGATCAGCCACAAGGCAAACATCAACAGCAAGGCAACAGGCCATCCTGCAAAGCTGTGAAAAAAGAAGTTTATGCCCTTGAAAATAAAGCTCAATGAAACAGCCGAAGAGAAAACCGCAAGAGGCATGACACAATAAGGCAGCAGGGTATCAAAAATCCCGAGCAATAAAGGATTCCTCTTCGGCTCAAAGTCTTCATTCAGCTCAATATCCTCGAGCGGCTCGTCCATGATTTTCGCCTTTCTATTCCCACCTTCCCAGCTCAAGGTACAGATTGCTGAACTGCACAAGCAGCACCGGATCCTTGTTGCATGCCTCTAGGATTGCCGCAGCAGCAGTAAAAGGAAGCGTAAATATGCATCCTGCAATTGCA
>JAZDJF010000072.1:0-2146 GCA_043804165.1 Nitrospirota bacterium | reverse complement strand
ACACCGGAATATTTTGAGAATATAAAGAGATACGAATTGATGCTCCTCAAAATGAAGAGGCTTATAGGCGAGGCTGTAGACCTAACAGATGATGAGAGCAGGTATATATCCGGAGATGAGCAGATTGCAAAGGCTTTCAGGCAGGCGTTTTTATTTGATAAGAGAGAAAAGGCTGTGAAATCCTATGTGGAAGGCATTAAGAAACAGATAAAGATTAAGGTTAATACCCACCTGATATCCTGAAGTGAGCCTCAGAAAATAGAAGCATAAGGCTTTTCAGAAATCTTTAACTCTATTTGTAATATTAAGTCCGGTTTGGTTATACTATACAACTGCCGGAATTTCGAAACTTAATTGGCAATGAGATTTAAAATATGAAAAATAAAGTTTATCTTATCGACGTTACAAACAGAGACGGTGTTCAGACATCAAGGATACTTCTGCCGAAGCTTTCCAAGACGATGCTTAATCTCTATCTTGACGAGACGGGTGTGTATCAGAGTGAGATAGGCTTCCCTACGCTCAAGCATGAAGTGAATTATATAAACGGTAATCTTGAACTTGTTAAGGCAGGCGCGATTAAGCGAATCCATCTTGAAGGCTGGTGCAGGGCAATCCCGGAAGACATAAAGCTCACATTCAAAAACTGTCCTGATATAAAACATCTCAATATCTCCATATCCACATCAGAGATAATGATAAAGGGGAAATTTCAGGGAAGGAAGACCTTTAAGGACATCCTGAAAACAGCTATTGAAGCTGTGAAGCTTGCAAAGGAATCAGGCGCTGAGACCGTAGGGCTCAATGCAGAGGATGCATCAAGGACAGAACTTGACAGGCTGATAGAGTTTGTAGCTGCGGGTAAGGAAGCAGGCGCGGACAGGTTCAGATACTGCGATACACTCGGTTGTGATGATCCGATAACAATCTATGAGAGGATAAAGGCGCTTGCGCTGGCAACAAAGTTTCCGATAGAGATGCACTGCCACAATGACCTCGGTATGGCAGAAGCGGTATCTGTGGCCGGAGCGCAGGCATCAATAGACAGCGGGATTGATGCCTATATAAATACAACAATAAACGGGTATGGAGAGCGCTGCGGAAACTGCGACCTTGTATCAACTATCCTTGCCCTTAAATTTTCACACGGCTTAAGCCGGAAGGTTCATCTTGATGAACATGTGGATCTAAAAAAGTCATGGAGAATTGCAAAATATGCATCCTATGCCTTTAATCTTCCAATACCTATAAATCAGCCGGGCGTAGGTTCAAATGCGTTTGCGCACGAGTCAGGCATTCACGCAGACGGCGCCCTGAAGGACAGAAGGAATTATGAGCTTTACGATCCGGAGGACGTTGGAAGAGGAGAGCCGGAACTTCTCGAAACAGGAAGGATTATCACAACAGGCGAGTACGGAGGGCTAAAAGGCTTCAGGCATGTCTATGACAAACTCGGAATTCATTTCCATGATGACAATGAGGCAAGAAAGGTTCTTGAACTTGTTCAGTATGCGAACCTGCATACCCAGAAACCCCTCACTGACGATGAGCTGAGGTTCATAGCAAGTTTCCCTGACATTGCAAGAAAGATATTGACGTCAAATCCGTAAATCATGATGCACGATGCAAGATTCATGATGCAAGTCAAATATTTTGTGAGTCATGCATCGTGTAACATGCATCAAATTCATGAAAACATATTAAGCGGAGTAATCTCATGTACACGATAACCCTTATCCCAGGTGATGGTGTTGGGCCTGAAATAGCCGAGGCAACAAGGCGCGTGATTGAAGCAACAGGCATCTCTGTTAAATGGGAAGTGCACGATGCCGGAGAGGATGTTTATCAGAAAGAGGGCAATCCGTTGCCTGAGCGGATAATTGAATCCATCAGGAAAAACAAGATTGCGATTAAAGGCCCTGTAACAACACCTGTCGGCACAGGGTTCAGGAGCGTTAATGTTACATTGAGGCAGGCGCTTGACCTTTACAGCTGCCTGAGGCCCTGCAGGAGCTTTAAAGGCGCAAGAACAAGATATGAGAATATTGACCTTATTATTGTGAGGGAAAACACGGAAGACCTTTATGCAGGCATAGAGTTTCAGAAGGACAAGGAAGAGACGAAAAAACTGATCGACTTTGTGAAA
>JAZDJF010000071.1:0-2635 GCA_043804165.1 Nitrospirota bacterium | reverse complement strand
ATGATAAACAACGCCTTTAATGAGCCAAAGGTAATGCCGTACTGAGGGTTGTACGAGAGGAAAAGACCGAATACAGGTCTGATTATCCCCCATAATAATGTTGTAAGCGCCGAGCCTGCAAATATATAGCAGAATGGAACTTTTGCAGGGATAAAAACAAGGTAGAATACCGATATTACGGCAGCAGTAAGGCAATAGGATGCAATATTATAAAGAACCGTGCTGTCACCAAGAACAAGAAATTTTTTAAACACCACATTTGAAAAACTGACAGCAACAAGAAAAGAGAGCGTAAGAAGTATTACGACTATGTCCAAAAGTTTCGTTTTCAGAAAAGGTGGTCTCTCCTCTACCTTGAAGATATTATAAAAGGCAGTTCTCAGCGTCCCCATTAATGGCATTAATGCCCAGAGAAGCACTCCTATGCTCACAACTCCCCATATCCCTTTATGCCTTGCCAGCGTGTAAACCTCGTTAAGTATGGTGTCACTGTAATAAGGGATAAACTGGCTGATGAGTATGGTAATCCTCTGCATAATAGCCTTGGAGGATGTTATAAAGAAACTGAGAGCAAAAAACAGCAAGAGCAGCAGGGGAATCAAAGCAAAAAGCGAGTAATAAGCAAGCGAGGCAGCCGCAGAAGAATTATCGTTTTTAATAAAAGATTTAACTGACTGCCAAAGTACGGTACACGCTGTGCTGATTTTATCCTTAATCACGGAAAACATTTTTATCCATCCAGAATTTTCTCTCATCAGATATTATCTTACATAATCATGATTACAAAAAACATACTTATGGAAATGAAATATCTTTAATGCATTATAAATATGATAAAATAGGTGCAATGCTGAAGAATAAAGACAAAACACACATTCCTGAAGGTTTTCTGTTCTCAGCGGCAGAGGCCGCAATCAAAAAGCCTGGCAGAAAAGACATCGCCCTAATCTATTCCAGTACAGAGGCAAACATTGCAGGCGCCTTTACAACAAACAGGGTAAAGGCAGCTCCGGTAAAACTTGCCATGGAAAAAATCGCTTCAGGAAGGGGACAGGCAATAATTGTAAACAGCGGAAATGCAAATGCATGCACAGGCAAAAAAGGGATGAAGGATGCCGCTGAGACAGCGTCGCTCACAGCAAAAAGCCTGAAGATAAATCCTTCCCTTGTCTATGTCTGTTCAACAGGTGTCATCGGAACGCCGATGCCTATGGAAAAGATAAAAGCGGCAATTCCCGCACTCACAGCTAATCTTGGCAGGCTCAGCCTTCGGGACGCCGCATCTGCAATAATGACAACGGACACATTTCCGAAGGTTATATCCAAAAAAGTGCAAATTAGAAACAGGACCGGAACCATTGCAGGCATCTGCAAGGGCGCCGGCATGATAGCGCCGAATATGGCAACAATGCTCTGCTTCATATTAACGGATATAGCGGTAGAAAAAAGAACGCTAAACAATGCTCTAAAGGATTCTGTGAGAAAGTCATTTAACAGGATAACAATAGACGGCGATATGTCCACAAATGACACGGCGCTGATAATGGCTAACGGAATGATGGGCAATTCTGAAATCAAAGAGAACTCTGCATCCTATAAAATCTTCAAAAATGCCCTTGATGAGATTACATACGAACTGTCAAGGCTTATCGTGAAAGACGGAGAAGGAGCCACAAAATTAATCACAATAGAGGTTAAAGGCGCGGCTGACGAGAAAGAGGCGGAAAATGCCGCATTCTCTGTTGCAAATTCCAATCTCGTAAAAACAGCTATTTACGGAAATGATGCAAACTGGGGACGGATTATGGCTGCGCTCGGATATTCAGGCATAAAACTCAAGGAGGAAAACGTAGCCATTCATTTAGGAAATATCAAAGTGGCGAATAAAGGCATCAGCACAGGAAAAGACGCAGATGCAAATAATTATCTGAAAAACAACATAGAGATCAGCATACTGATAAACCTGAACAAAGGCGCTGCATCTGCAAAGGTGCTTACCTGTGATTTAACAGATGAATACATCAGGGTCAACGCAGAATACAGGACATAATATATCGCCTATTGTGAGTCATGATTTGCGCTGTTTAGATATGGCTTATCTATGGCAGGCATGTGTGTTGAAAAAGCTTTACGGCAGCACCTTAGTAAGACATCTATGATAATAATAAAGTATTCATATTTGAATCCCAATGGATTTAAAGAAGCCATATAAGAAAATCCCGCTGCGTTGTAAAGGTTTTGAGGCGCATATGCCTGATAAGCATTATTTTCAGGCGAAATCATGACAAAACATGTGAAGGTCTTTTATGTCCCTTTCAGCAGAAGAGGCTTCACAGAAGATCTACTGAAAACAGCCATCTCAGAAACAAAGGGCAATGATTATTCCGGAATCCTCTGCCTCTCCCCTACCCCGGGGAAAATAAGAGAGAGCCAGAGGATTTTCCATAAGCTGACAAAAAACACTTATATCCCGCCTGGGATGATGACAATAAAACAGCTCTCAAAGAAACTCTACTCTCTCTATGCAAACAAAACCCCGATATCCAAATCAATTATACCCATCATCATCTCAAGGCTTTCAGGCAAAGGCATCGGCTTCTCCTCAATCATAAGCGGCTTTATTGATGAGATAAAG
>JAZDJF010000070.1:0-4197 GCA_043804165.1 Nitrospirota bacterium | reverse complement strand
AAAGACCTCAAAAAGCCTGCCGGAGGCAAGGATAATATCAGAGTTTAAAACAATCTTACGAGCCCTTTTATCAAGGGGTTTATAGCCTATTCCTACGACATAAATTTTATTCACTGCTTGCAATTATCTCTCCCCCGTACGCTATAAGATGAATGATAACAGGTATTCCTGATGTTATCCCTTCAACATATTTTTTAGCAGCAGAGCAGACCCCAGAAAATATTGCTGATTGCGGATTGCGGATTGCGGATTGAATAAAATCAAAGATCTCCCGTGCTGTATTGAACTCAGAATCCGGAATCAGGATTCCGAATTCCAGATTTTTTAAAAACTTCACTGCTTTCTTTATATCGAGCGCGCCATGTTTTACATGGGTTTGGGGTGTTGCCATTGCAATCTTTAGCATCTTTGCCCATTGTGCACAGAGATGTATTTTTTTAAAGCCATGTTTTTTAGCCTCAAGTAAAGCAAATCCCAGGTAGTCACCCATCAGGACATATGCCTCTTCAGGAAGATTATTTTTTTTCATATGTGCCTTTTCAGAGGCCCTTCCTGCAGAGAGAACAACCTCATCAAGTCCCACTGCCTTTGTCACATCCATTGATAATGTAATGGTTGCTGTCCAGGCCTCAGAGGATATGGGTTTTACAATGCCTGTAGTGCCGAGGATAGAGATACCGCCGATTATACCCAGCCTTAAATTTAAGGTCTTTTTTGCAAGGCTTTCACCATCAGGCACGGAGATGGTTACTTCCAAATGCGGATTGCGGATTGCGGATTTTAGAATTCCACATTTCCCATTCCGCAATCCGCATTCGGATACTGCTTCCATCACCGCATCTTTTATCATTCTTCTTGGTACTGGATTTATAGCTGGCTCTCCAACAGGTACAGGAAGCCCTGGTTTTGTGACTAGGCCGACACCTTTACCTCCTTTAACAATCAGTGATGCGTGATTCGTGATGCGTAATGATTTATTGGAATTGCTTTGTAAAGTTTCTTTTTTTATATTATTGCCCATAACGCATAACGTATTACGCATTACGATTTCTGCCATTATCTCTGCCCCATTAGTTACATCTGGATCATCCCCTGCATCTTTAATTACCGATGCCTGTGCTACAGAGTCTGAACCGTAAACTGTGAATTGTGAACTGTGAACTTTAAAACTAACTCTGCTGCCATCAGGAAATGGAATTTCGACATCAGATCCCAGAGCCCAGATTTCAGAGCCCAGATTTTCACCCCCTCCCTTACCCTCCCCCCTCTCGCCCCGTGTAGTAGCGGAATTTACTGCACAGGGCGAGGGGGAGGGGTAGGTGGGGGGGGCTGTGTTCTGCAATAATAGTATTGTTGCTGCCTTTGCCGCTGCCGCTGCACATGCCCCTGTTGTGTATCCTGAACGGAGATTCTTTTTCAATGCTCTATCCCTTTTCTTGCCTTCACACCTGTTTTATAATAGTGCTTTATCTCCTTCATTTCTGTGACGAGGTCTGCCTTTTCTATTATCCGCTCATCGGCATATCTGCCTGTAAGGACTACCTCCATATTCGGGAGTCTGGAGTTCAGCAAATCTAGGATATCATCAACACTGATGAGGTTACAGTGCGCTGCAACGTTAATCTCGTCCAGTATTACCATATCCCAGGTTTTAGACGCAATGATGTTTTTTACTTCTTTCAGCCCTTTTTCAGCAGCATCGATCTGCGAGCTTGTCGGCTTCCCGCCCTTCAGGAAGCCGGTTCCATACTGTTTTATGGTAATCAGGTCTTTAAATCTTTCCAGTGCCTTATGTTCGCTGCAGCGCCTTTTTTTAATAAACTGAGCAATGAATACTCTGAGCCCGGCGCCTGCTGCCCTTAATGCAAGGCCCAGCGCCGCAGTGGTTTTGCCCTTGCTGTTCCCCGTATATACCTGTATGTAGCCTTTACGCATATAACCTCAAGATTTCCCTTCTTGCCTCACCAATGGTGAGGGGTATTTTCTCAAAGGGCATATTATCCTCATGCTTCAGTTTGTAAATAAGCTCTGCAATCTGCGGAAGCCTGAGTTTTATATTGGACATGTCCTCAGGCGTTGTAAAGACCTCCTCGGGAACGCCACCTCTCACAATACGGCCCTTGCTTAAAATATAAAGCCTATCAAGGAATAAAGGAACCAGGTCAACGCTGTGCGTGGCCATAACAATGGTTACCCTGTTTTCCTTGTTCAGCCTTGTGAGCAGATTCATCATCTTATACTCTCCCATCGGGTCTAACCCGGCAGTCGGCTCATCTAGGAGCAATATTTCGTGCCCCATTGCCAGAAGACCTGCGATGCATACCCTCTTCTTCTGTCCGAAGCTCAGATTGTGGATGGACTTTTTCCCATGCCCCTCCAGTTCCACGCATTTAAGGGCGCTTTGTACGCGGTCGGCGACATTGCTCTCTGCAAACCCCATATTGATAGGGCCGAAGGCAACATCTTCAAAGACTGTTGGCGCAAAAAGCTGGTCGTCCGGGTTCTGGAATATAAGACCGACCTTGTTATAAATCTCCCTCGGCGACAGCTTTTTTATGCTGACATTATCGAGAAGGATACTGCCGTCAAAATCCTTCAGCAATCCGTCCATCACCTTTAGCATGGTCGTTTTCCCCGAGCCATTTGAGCCCAGTATGCCGATGAATTCGCCTTTTCTTATTTCAAGGCTTATGTCGCTCAGGGCTGCCGTCCCGTCAGGGTATTTAAAGGAACGAATGTTTACCAACAGCCTGATACGGTTGTCTTTTGTCTGTGTTCTGTCTTCTGTGTTCTGTCTTCTGTTCATATTTTCCATACAAATCCCATTG
This sequence comes from Nitrospirota bacterium, assembly GCA_043804165.1. Taxonomy (GTDB): domain Bacteria; phylum Nitrospirota; class Thermodesulfovibrionia; order Thermodesulfovibrionales; family UBA1546; genus UBA1546. The sequence goes on along the minus strand of JAZDJF010000070.1, from coordinate 1,369 downwards.
AGGTTATAACCAGAACCGCGACAATAATTTCGGCTAGTTTAAAGGGCTTGTGTTTTAACCTAGGGATATTGCCGTCATAGCCTCGTTGAATCATTGCCACTGTAATATTATGACTGTGCTCAAAGGCCTTGAGCACCAAAGAGCCGGCGAGGGTGCTGAATGAGCCTAATCCCCGCCTTATGTTTGAGTAGCCAAGGCGATTTTTTTGTGCATTGTAAATGACCATTGCATCTTCAAGGAGCACAAAGATATATCTGTATGCAAAAATCAATATCTCTATAAAGCCCCTTGGAACCCTTAGCCATGAAAGACCTGCAATGAATTCTGTAAATGGTGTAGAAAAACCCATTACCGCGATAATGGATACCGCTCCAAGAATTCTGCTTACAATCATCAAGCCATCCCTGAGTCCATCTTTATGTCCGGAAATGTTGATACCTATAATGTTGACTGAAAACATGACGTCATTTCCTGAAAAGAAGAATTTTAGTACGAGTATTATGAATGCGATAAAAATAGGCTCTGAAAACCTCAGCAGAAATATCCTCAGAGGCACCTTCATTTTCACGCAGAGGAACAGGCCTAGCAATGTTACAAGCAAGGGAAGGGCAAATCCCTTATAGCTTAAAACCATTACAAGAATGGTCAGGGCAACAAGGAGTTTTACCCTTGCATCAATCCTTGAAAGGATATGGTCTTTCTTAAAATATTCAGAGAACAGTTCCATTTACACCATCCATTTAAAAGGTCATTGCGAGCTGAAGGAGAAGCAATCTCTAGGTGAGGGGATTGCCAAGTCGCTCTTCTCCTCGCAATGACGAGTGGTCAAATATTCTTTTTTATTACATCTGCGTTCTTTGGTCTTTGTTCTGTTAGCGTTCGCCAGTAATATCCTGCTGCAAAACCCCCGACTGTCCCTGCAATAAGGAAGACAAAAAGGAGGAGGTCTCCCTGATCAGTGTTTATTAAGGGCGTCATAGCCTCTCTGCCGTGTTCCTTTGCGTATTTTTCAACGACCGACTCATCAACGCCCGGCCATTTCTCGGAAGCAAAAACAGTAGTGAGCAGTGAACAGTGAATAGTGAACAGTAAAAAAAGGGTTAAGAAAATTTGAAATTTGAAATTTGAAATTTGAAATTTCATAATGCCTCCTCATGTTTTAAGACACGCATCTTTATAAGAAGGTCAGGTCTCTTTTTATAAAGCAGGACAACCATTCCTGCTGTCATTGCCCCTTCCAGGACTCCCAATGGGAGCTGAGTTGGTATGAAGGCGATGAGTATCTTCCAGAAAAGAGGCATGAATGGAGAATCTCCCCTTATGCCTGATGCAAGTTCAACAGATGTGGTGAGGTATGTCGCCCAGTCTG
>JAZDJF010000069.1:0-2293 GCA_043804165.1 Nitrospirota bacterium | reverse complement strand
ATCTCATTAATCCTCGCAAAAGATATGGAAGGTTTTTTCCCTTTTCGTGCTTCAAAGGCATTTTTACCGATGAAGGTACTTTCCTGATGATAAAGAAATGTGCCATTTTCATCTATAACCCATGAATATCCTGTTTTCCCTGAGCGTATTTCTTTTGTAATTCCTTCTATTAATTTGTTGATGTCAATAACAAACATTAAAACCCCGGAAAATTTATTTGGCGCCACAGGATGTGACTCATTTACTGAAACCTGCCAGACCGGCAAGATCATTTTCATTAGGAGTCTTTGAGATTTATCATTTAGAAGAACGGGAGAAACGCTTGTTAACCGAATAACGCCTTTATTGTCTTCTTTTTTCGCCCATTCCACATAACGCAAATCTTCAGGGTTCGAATGCTCAGTATGGCAGCTTTGGTCTTCAGTTACATGATGGGTCTTTAGATTTTTACCATCAATGAATTTTATTTCCATTGCACCTTCATGTCTAATACTTGAGAAGGCGATCTCCACTCTACTATCCATAAAAGGTGACTCAATGTATTGTATTGTTGGAGACAAACTAAGGAGCACCATCTCTCTTTTTAACACATTGAGGCTATTTTCTATCTGGCTGGCAGCATGCCGGGCAAGGACTAATTGCTGTTGATTGAAGTCTTCGGTTACAATTTCTCTTACCTTTCGAGAAGACATCCAGCCGAGTATAAGGACGGTCCCTAAAAGCAGAGTCATTATTATGACAATTAAAATATTAAAATACCTTATATTGAAAGGGTGATATCTTTCAATCAAACGGATTATCAGACGTCTAAGGCTAAAGTAAGAGGTCATTTATTCCTTGCTTTTGTGAAATTATAAAAGCCCGTGTCTCTAAACACAGGCTTTTATACACAATTCTTATCTACGCTCTCAGTTGTTTTTTCGGTCTTGGCGACGGTGTTATCCTGTCCCTTTTCTCATTGCGCTTTTCTTCCTTCATTATTTCCTTTGCAGTATTATGCTCTCCTGCCTCTGCAAATGTCACCGCCATCATGATGTTCTCTATCTTTTTTGCCAGTTTCTTAATGTCTCCCTACTTTTAAACCGGTTTTATACCTTCACAACAAGCACAGGGCACAGGGCATAACCTATCACCCTCTCTGTCACGCTTCCCATCATGAGCCTCTCTATGCCACTCCTTCCATGGCTTCCAACAACTATGAGACCTGCCTTTTTCTGAGCTGCTGTATTGACTATAACCTCATGTGGCATGCCTTTCAGAGTTAGAGCTTCCACCTTTATGCCTTCCTTTTCTGCAACCTTTCTTACTATATCAACACTTTCCTTTGCCACTAAAAGATTTTCATCCCTTTTAGCAACGGAAAGGACGACCAGGCTGCCTCCACTCCGTTTTGCAATGCTGATGGCCTCACGGGATGCCAATTCGCTATATATTGAACCATCTGTAGCAATGAGGATCTTTTCAAGGGTGAGTTTAGCATCCTTAGGTACAACCATGACCTTGCAAGGGGCATGGCCTATGACCTTTGCTGTCACGCTTCCCATCATGACCCTTTCAAGACCTGTCTTTCCACGCCCGCCCATAATTATCATCTCGACATTGTTTTTTGCTGCCTCATCAACAATGTATTTGTAAGGTTCCACACCCTGATATATGAGCGCCTCGCAGGAGACCCCTTCTTTACCGGCCCTTTCTTTTAATGATTCAAGGAGTCCTCTTGCATCCGTTTCTAACTTTTCAATCATCTTTGGAAGGGTCTCAACGAACTCACCTCCAAACGCCGGTATCTCTACAACAGATATTATATAGAGCTTACTGCCACAGGTCTTTGCTAAATTAATAGCTTCTCTTGCCGCACCCTCACTTGCCATAGAGCCATCTGTGGGTAAGAGTAGCCTTTCCATTCTTGCTACCGGACATGCCTGGTATGCGCTCATATTATACCTCCTTTTTAACCTTAGCTTTTTTCATGCTCAGACCTATTCCCTCAAATATAAAGAAGATCGCGAAGCCCCACCACAGCGTATATACAACATAGAAGACCAGCAGGAATGTCATGAGAACAACCTCATCTTTGACCTTTTTTGCATCAACTTTATAGAAGTTGTATCCTGCCTCAATCGCCTTCTTTGTCACATCCGATACGATCTTCGCATCTTCAATCTTCCCTTCCTTCTTGAAGACCTTGTCTATCTTGGGCAATACATTATACCATTGCCTGTACATCTGCTTAACATCATCTGTTGCCATTGCCTCTGCGTATTTAACTTTTATCTTATCTCCTTCGTTCTTA
>JAZDJF010000068.1:0-2056 GCA_043804165.1 Nitrospirota bacterium | reverse complement strand
GAAAGTGATGTTTGTGATAAACAGGAAAGGCTATTCCATGCTCACATGCAAGGAATGCGGTCACACAGAGACATGCGGCAAGTGTAACATCCCGCTTATGTTCTATAAGGGTGATAAGTCTCTGAGATGCCACTACTGCGGGGCAATATCCAGTTCTCCCGATAAGTGCAGAAGATGCGGAGGCTTTTCTCTTGAACCAACAGGCTCCGGCATAGAACGGGTGGAAGAAAATATTAAAAAGATATTCAATATTGAGCCGCTGAGGATCGACAGCGACAGGATTAAAAGGAAGCGCATTCCCGAAGACATCTCTGATATAACAGAGGGCAAATCCATAATTCTTGGGACAAAGCTTCTTACAAAAAGGCTGCATAGTTCAGAAAAATTCGGAATAGCGGCAGTGCTGAATGCTGACAGCTATCTGAATCAGCCTGACTTCCGCTCTGCTGAAAGGACATTCCATGAGTTGTATAGCATTACCGATAAGATAAAACCCGGCGGTTCGCTTTTCATTCAGACAAGAATGCCGCAGAACTATATCTTCAGGCATCTTAAAAACCATGACTATGATTCCTTCTGCAATGAAGAATTAGAAAAGAGAAAAGAAATGTTATATCCTCCGTTTTCAAAACTTGCATTGATAACTTTTAATGGCAGAGATTGCGATACAGTCAGGACAGAAAAGGCAATCAGGGAGATACTTTCAGGCAATAAGGCTTTAGAGGTTCTTGGTCCTTCAGTCATGCCCACCAAAAAGGGGGGAAAGGAATATTCCCTGCTTTTTAAAGCAGTGTCAAAGAAAAATTTGCATTCTTCTGTAAAGAGATTTCTGGAGCTTCTCGGCAGCTACAAATGTTTGAATGTAAAAATTGCGATTGACCCTTAGCCTACTTTATATCCCCTTCAGCATTTCTTTTGCCCTTTTAATATCCTTTTTAATCTGCGTCTCAAGCGCCTTCGCATTAGGGAATTTCTTTTCATCACGGATGTGTTTTATAAAATGCACCTTAAGTTTTTTGCCAAGAAGATTTCCTGAGAAATTGAAAATATGAACCTCAAAGCTCAACGCCCCTTCGCCAAAAGTGGGGTTTTTGCCGATGTTGGCAACGGCGTTGAAGGTCTTAGCGGCTAGGTGCAAGGTGCTAGGGGATAGGTTATTTTTCCCCTGATACCTGATACCTGACACCTGCCCTTTGAGAATTGCGACCCTTACTGCATAAACACCCTCTTTCGGAGAATAACCTTTAAATGAAATATTTGCAGTCGGAGTGTGGAGAAGCTTTTCTCCTCTTCCAGAGCCTTTAATAACTGTCCCTTCTATTGAAAAAGGCTTTCCAAGGACTTTTGCAGCCCTGTCCACCTTGCCTTCAAGAATAAGGTTTTTGGTTTTCGCCTCTTTTAAGAGTTTTTTGTAAACCGCTGTAACCTGTTTTTTTGTCTTTTCAGGATTCATGCTGTTATCAATCACAAAATCAGACTTTTTAATCTTCTCTTTTATCGGAAACTGGCATTTGAGCCTTTCAATTACATCCTTTGGCGATATGCCAAGCATGGACAGCCTGTTAATTGCAGTAGTTTCACTGGTAAATACAGTAATCATTTTATCAAACCTGCTTTCGTATCCTCTCTCAAATATCAAAGGAGCCTCAACAATAAAAACCTTCTTTCCGTTCTTGGTTTTTCTAAAAAAATCATCAATTCTTTCAAAGACCAAAGGATGAAGAAGGTCTTCCAGTTTAAGCCGCAGTGATTTATTTCTGAAAATTCTTTGAGCGATTTTACTCTTGTCAAGATTGCCTTTTTTATCAAATACCCCTGCACCAAAAAGCACTTTTATCGTTTTGAGGATAGCCTTTTCTTTTAGAAGCTGCTGAACAACCCAGTCAGCATCAATAGTGACAGCGCCAAGCTCCCGGAACATCTGAAGCACAGCGCTCTTCCCCATTCCATAATTTCCAGTAAGACCTACGATGAACATGAGATTATTATACATACAGCCGCCTGTTCCTGTCTGTAAGATGCCTTTTATGTTATCCTTAAAATGTGAATTTTTCGC
>JAZDJF010000067.1:0-2753 GCA_043804165.1 Nitrospirota bacterium | reverse complement strand
ATATCATTGGACGGAATTCGTATAGAACACATAAGCCGTTTTCGTTAAGGGGGCACATAATCCGTATGTCCTCCGGAGATGAGTTGTGTGTCTCTGCCACATTCTGTGCCCGCAAAATGATGGCGCCCAGTTCAGCCTCATTGAGTTTTTTAAATCCCTCCGCAAGATAAAGTTCTTCCACTAATGTGTGATGGTGAAACTTTGTAACACAGCAGTTGTCAGGGCATCCATCGCAGCTGAAGTTGTAGCGCCTTAATGCCTCGCTGTAAGCTCTGTCAATCGCCCTGTAAATTTCCGATAACCTGTCAATATATTGTTTCATTTCCGTTTTTAGTGTATCAGATACGCAGGGGAAATTTCTAACTGTGCGAAAATGCTTGACTTTTTTGTGTCTTGGCAATAAAATTTGGAAAATACCGGAAGGAGTAATTTGTGGCGCGTAAGATGCTTCTTGCAGATGACAGTATTACGATACAGAAGGTTGTAGAGCTCGTCCTTGCAGAGGAAGGGTTTGAGATACAGGCTGTGAATAACGGGGAGGAGGCGCTTGCCGCAATCGAGACATTCAAGCCTGATATAGTCCTTGCAGATATAGAGATGCCGAAGATGAACGGCTATCAGCTGTGCGAAAAATTGAAGGCGCATCCTTTAACAAAAAATGTTCCTGTCATTCTTCTTTCAGGGGCATTTGAGCCGCTTGACGAGGAACTTGCAAGGCATGTAAAGGCAGACAGTTTTGTTGTAAAACCATTTGAATCTCAGGAATTAATAAGCAAGATAAATGCGTCGCTGGTATCTGCATCAACAATGGCAGAAGCAGCAGAATCAGTGGAAGCAGAGGCAATCACAGCAGAGGAAATGGCAGTAGAGGACATAGCAGTCCCTCCAGTTTTTAATGAACAGGTTATTCCTGCACCTGCGGAGATACAAGTGAGAAAAGAAATGCCTGAGGTGCAGATTCCGTCAAAAGAGGAGCTTATTTCACTGTTTAAGAAAGCGGTTGACGAAAGGGTTGCATCAGCCCTTTCCGCTATAGATATTAAAGGTGTAATACTTGAGTCGCTTACCCCGGTATTAAAAGATTCAGTTGAGAAAATTTTGTGGGAAATGGCTCCTGAGCTTACTGATAAACTGGTCAAGGAAGTGCTGCAGAGTTCACTCGCATCGTTAAGCAAGGAAATTGAAAAGATAATGTGGGAGACTGTTCCTGATATCGCAGAGACTTTGATTGCAAAAGAGATAGAGAAGATAAAGTCAGAGATGTAGTGTGACGGAATTAAGTAAGAGTTATATTCCCGAAGGGGTAGAAGAAAAATGGTATGAACTGTGGGTTAACGAGGGCTATTTTAAACCTGAGATAAATCCCCATGGAAAACCCTATTCAATTGTAATCCCTCCTCCAAATATTACAGGCTCGCTTCACATGGGACACGCCCTTAACGCAACGCTTCAGGATGTTCTTGCACGATGGAAAAGGATGTGCGGTTTCAGCGTGCTGTGGCTTCCGGGCACGGACCATGCCGGTATTGCAACTCAGAATGTAGTTGAAAGACAGCTTTCAGGAGAAAAGCTTACACGGCAGCAGCTCGGGAGGGAAGCCTTTATTGAAAGGGTATGGAAATGGGAGGCTGAATACGGCGGCAGGATAATACATCAGCTTAAGAGGATCGGCGCATCATGTGACTGGTCAAGGGAAAGGTTTACACTTGACGAAGGCCTCTCAAAGGCCGTAAGAGAGGTCTTTGTAAGGCTTCACGAAGAAGGGCTGATATACCGCGATAACAGATTGATAAACTGGTGCCCGCGCTGTCATACAGCGTTATCCGACCTTGAAGTAGAACATGATGAGTTTGACGGGACATTGATATATATCAAATACCCATTTTCAGACGGAAGCGGGTATCTGACAGTTGCCACTACAAGGCCTGAGACCATGCTTGGAGATACTGCAGTTGCCGTAAATCCCTCTGATGAGAGGTACAAGGATTTTATAGGGAAAACAATCGCCCTGCCTCTTACAGACAGAAAGATACCTGTTGTTCCTGACAGCGCTGTTGATACAACCTTCGGCACAGGCGCTGTTAAAGTGACGCCTGCCCATGATTTCAATGATGAAGCTATTGCAAAAAGACAAAACCCTTCGCTGCCTTTTGTTGTTGTCATAGGGAAAGAAGGCAAGATGACTTCTGATGCAGGGCCTAAATATGCAGGGCTTGACAGGTATGAATGCAGGAAGCGCGTTGTCATTGATTTAAAGTCTCTGCAGTTTGTAGAAAAAGAAGAAAAACACCGCCATGCAGTAGGACATTGTTACAGGTGCAAAACAATAATAGAGCCGCTGCCGACACTGCAGTGGTATGTGAATGTCGGGACGCTGGCAAGGGATGCGATGGACGCTGTTAGAAACGGGAAGATAAGAATAATGCCCCAGTCATGGGAAAATTCATACTTCGGCTGGATGGAGAATATAAAGGACTGGTGCATTTCACGCCAGATATGGTGGGGACACAGGATTCCTGTGTGGTACTGCCAGGAAATGAATAATGAGACATGCAGGAAAAAAGGAGGGGTTATCGTATCACGCGAAACTCCGAAAGAATGTCCATTCTGCGGTTCCAAAAAATTAGTTCAGGACGAGGATGTGCTTGATACTTGGTTTTCATCTGCGCTCTGGCCTTTTTCAACGCTTGGCTGGCCTGAACCAACTGATGATTTAAAGAAATTTTATCCGACGAGTGTTCTGGTAACTGCCT
>JAZDJF010000066.1:0-4163 GCA_043804165.1 Nitrospirota bacterium | reverse complement strand
CGGAGTTGAAAAGGGAATCATCGAAAAATCAGGCGCATGGTACAGTTACAGCGGCAGCAGGATCGGGCAGGGAAGGGAGAACGTCAAGGAATTTCTGAAAAATAATCCTGACACTGCAAAAGAGATAGAGACTAAAATCATGGACGCCATTGCCGCTAAAAAATAGACGGCGAGGACAGATATTAAGGAGTTCAGTAGTAAACGTATATGATATTCAGGTTCTGTCATTGCGGCTTGTCCGCAATCTTTCTCCCATCTGTCATGCTGGCTTGTCCAGCATCTTTCTTCAGAATGATTCCGAACAAGTCGGAATGACAAATCCGACAAGCGGGAATGACGTGTATGTGGTTTTATTTATGAACTTACTAATACATGGAGGAAGATACAGTGGAAGTAAATGAACTCCTTAAAAGCGCTATGGCGCAGAATGCATCTGACCTTCATATAAAAGTCGGCTCTCCGCCCATATTGAGGGTTAACGGAGAACTGGCGCCGATGGTATCGGCAAATAAGGTTTCTCAGGAGGATGCGCTCAAGATTGCATTGTCTATTATGAGCCCGGGGCAGAGAGAAGTTTTCAAAAGGAAAAACGATATTGACCTTGCATACAGCATACCCGGACTCGGCAGATTCAGGTGCAATGCGTTTGTCCAGCAGGGCGCCGTCGGCATTGTCTTCAGGGTGATACCTATGAGGATTCCAACCATAGAGGAACTTCAGCTGCCTGATGTCCTTAAAAAGATAGCTCTTGAACCACGTGGTCTTATACTTGTCACAGGCACAACAGGCAGCGGCAAGACAACGACGCTTGCCTCGATGATTGATTATATCAATACGAATCGCACAAACAACATTGTAACAATAGAAGACCCCATAGAATATCTGCACAGAGATAAGAGCAGTATTATAAACCAGAGAGAGGTCGGCACCGATACAGAGTCTTTCAGCAAGGCCTTGCGAGCTGCGCTCAGGCAGGACCCTGATGTAATTCTCGTGGGCGAAATGCGCGACTTTGAGACAATACAGATATCTCTTATTGCTGCAGAGACAGGGCATCTTGTGCTCAGCACCCTTCATACGATTGATGCGATGGAGACAATAAACAGAATAATATCTGTTTTCCCTCCGTATCAGCACAAGCAGGTCAGGATGCAGCTTGCATCTGTTATTAAAGGCATAATCTCAATGAGGCTTCTGCCGAGGGCTGACGGCAGAGGCAGGGTCCCTGCAGTTGAAGTGCTTGTCGCTACTATGACGGTTAAGGACTGCATACTTGACCCTGACAAAACAAAGCTGCTCACGGATGTTATTACTCAGGGTTCAGTTCACTATAATATGCAGACATTTGACCAGTCTCTCTTCAAGCTTTATAAGTCAGGGCTTATTACGTATGAGGAGGCTCTGAGGGGAGCAACAAACGCTGATGATTTTGCGCTCAAGGTGAAAGGCATTCAATCTACAAGCGACCTTACATTTGAGTCGCCATCGCAGCCCCAGAAAGACCAGATGAAGATTGAGAGGTTCAGCAAGTAATCACCGTTAGAAATGCCGAGCAGATTGCTCAATACGAGTATGCCCTATAAAAATGAGTTTTTCTAATTCGAACCCCGATAAAATCGGGGCGATTCGTTATGCTTACAGACTGCTGAGTTATAGGGACAGGAGTGAAAAAGAACTTACTGATAAGCTCAAGTGGAAAGGTTTTTCAGAGGAGATTATACAGCAGACCATTAACCATTTAAGCGAAAAAGGATTTATAGATGATACAGCGCTTGCCTTATCCCTCAGAAGAATTGCGGAGGATGCAAGACTGCTCGGCAATCGCGGAGTCAGGATTTTTCTTCACCGCAGGGGAATACCAGAGAATTTAATAAGGGATGTTTTTACTGATGATGACTCTGATGAGACAATCAGGGCAGAGAAGGTTGTAAGCAAAAAATTAAAGACTATTGAAAATTATTCCGATGAGGAGATTAAGAAAAAAATGTGGAGATTTCTTGTCAGAAAAGGGTATTCTTTTGATACAATCAATAAGATACTTAGACAATTCAAGATAAATGACAGCACTATTGAATAGTGCTTCATAAAGGAGGAGTAAATTGATGAGGAAAGGCATATCAGCTTTATGCATTATGACTTCAGCTCTCTGTTTTTCGGTTTTGGGATGTGTCGCGGTAAGGTATTCGCCGGATGAAATAAAAGGATTTCCTCAGGCAATACGGGAAAATATCAAACGCGGCGAGGTTGCCCCGGGCATGACGCAGCAGCAGGTTAGATATGCGTGGGGTTCACCGGCAGAAATTAATGTGCTAAAGCCTTCAGAGGATGGCAAATACAGAGAAGAGTGGGTATACACAAGAACCGTGATTTTAAAGACAAGGCTTACATTCATTGACGGAAAGCTTATGCACATCATCAGCAATGAACCTGGAGTGATTAAAAAGTAGCGGTTTTATTTTTCTGAAGATGGATTAGCCGGTAAATAAAAATCTGATTTAGCTTAGATGAATAGTAAAGATATAAGAAAGGCATTTCTGGATTATTTTTTCTCCAGAGGCCATGAGGTAGTAAGGAGTTCGTCCCTTATCCCGAAGAACGACCCTACGCTGCTTTTTACAAATGCGGGCATGGTGCAGTTCAAATCTGTTTTCATGGGAGAAGAGAAGAAGTCATACACAAGGGCAGTCTCATGCCAGAAATGTCTCAGGGCAGGCGGCAAACACAGCGACCTTGAAAATGTAGGACACACATCAAGGCATCACACGTTTTTTGAAATGCTGGGGAATTTTTCATTTGGAGATTACTTTAAAAAGGATGCGATACTATTCGGGTGGGAATTGCTTACAGACATATTTAAACTCCCGAAGGACAGGCTCTGGGTCTCTGTTTATGAAAATGATGACGAGGCTGAAAAACTCTGGAAAGATTTAACAGGGATTTCTTCTGACAGGATTGTGCGCCTTGGCGCAAAAGACAACTTCTGGCAGATGGGAGATACCGGCCCCTGCGGCCCGTGCTCTGAAATAGTAATTGACAAGGGAGAGCATGTCGGGTGCGGTAATTCTGAGTGCAGGGTAGGATGCGACTGCGACAGATTTCTTGAACTGTGGAATCTTGTTTTTATGCAGTACAGCAGGGATGAATCAGGAAATCTTACACCCCTTCCAAAACCAAGCATAGATACGGGAATGGGACTTGAAAGGATTTCCGCTGTCCTGCAGGGGAAGCTTGATAATTTTGACACGGATCTATTTATGCCTATTATATCAGCAATAACGGCGATTGCAAATACAAATTACGGAAAGAGCGCTGAGAGTGATACATCCATAAGGGTTATTGCCGACCATATCAGGGCGATTTCATTTCTCCTATCTGAGGGACTTATGCCGTCAAATGGAGGAAGGGGTTATGTCCTCAGAAGGATTATAAGAAGGGCGTCAAGACATGCAAAGCTTCTCGGTATCAGCGAACCCGTGCTTTATAAGCTTGTTGAGCCTGCAGTTGATTTCATGGGTGATACTTATCCTGAACTTCTTGATGAAAAAGATAGGGCGGCAAAGGTCCTCAAATTTGAAGAGGAGCGTTTTTCCAAGACGCTTGAGCAGGGCATGAAGATAATAGATGAAGTAATTGAAGCTGCAAAGAAAGCAGGATTGAAGTCAGTCCCGGGGGATGAAATATTCAAGCTCTACGACACCTATGGATTTCCTATAGACCTTGCAAGAGACATCGCATCTGACAACAATCTCATCTTGGATGAAGACGGGTTCCACAGAGAAATGGAGATGCAGAGGGAAAGGGCAAGGGCTTCATGGATAGGCGAAGAAGAGGCTGTTTCATCCATATACAGAGAACTGTTTTCCGAGACAGGCAAAACCGAGTTTGCCGGTTATGATACGATGCAGACCGAATCAGTTGTTAAGGCTATATTAAAGGAAGGGAAGGTTGTCAAGGAGGCGTCTAAGGATGAAGAAGTGGAGGTCTTTCTGAATAAAACTCCTTTTTACGGTGAATCCGGAGGGCAGGTTGGAGATACCGGTGAGATGACATCAGACGGATTCAGGGCATTTGTTACGGATACCAAAAAAGTTATTGAGGGACTGCATTCTCATATCATAAAAATCAAAGATGGGAAATTGAGGGTCTGGGACAGGGTGACATGC
>JAZDJF010000065.1:0-2224 GCA_043804165.1 Nitrospirota bacterium | reverse complement strand
TCAAACATAGCAAGCAGAGTAATAACCTCTTCCGGCAAAGGAAGAATCCTGAGACGCAGCTTTGTTATCACAGCAAGAGTGCCTTCCGAGCCTGTGAGTAATCTCGTAAGGTCATAGCCTACAACCCCTTTCGCTGTTTTAACCCCTGTTGTTATCACACTGCCGTCAGGCAGCACCGCCTCTATCTCCATCACATAATCCCTTGTGACACCGTACTTCAATGCCCTCGGGCCTCCGGCATTATTCGCTGCGTTTCCCCCTATTGTGCAGAAATTCATACTCGCGGGATCAGGCGGATAGAAAAAACCAAGATGCTCAAGATCACGCTGCAGCCTGCCGTTTATAATCCCGGGCTCAACAACAACATTGAGATTATTAGTATCAAGTTCTACCAGTTTATTCATCTTCTCAAGGCTTAAGACAATGGCGCCGTTCAATGGAATGGAGCCTCCTGTCATGCCTGTACCTGCGCCTCTCGGCGTGACAGATATCTCATTTTCAAAGGCATACTTCATCACCCTGACAACTTCTTCTGTGTTTCTTGGCCAGGCAACTGCCGAGGGACGGCTTTCAATCCCGGATGCGTCAAAGCCGTAACAAATTAAATCTTCCGGCTCCACTGATATTTTTATATCAGGAAGGATATCTGTAATCTTGTTTTCCAACTGGTCATTATTTTTCATCTTACTTTAAGATTTTCATTGTATTTAGATGGCACAATGCAAGTGCAAGCGCATCTGCGCTGTCTACAGATAATTTGGTTTTCAGATTCAGTATTTTTGAAACCATACTCTGAACTTGATGTTTTTCTGCCCTGCCGTAGCCCACAACTGCCTTTTTAACCTCAAGCGCGCTATACTCGTAAACAGGAAGCCCGGAGGAAGCCGCTACAACCAGCGCAGCGCCTCTTGCCTGTCCAAGGACAAGGGCTGCCTTTATGCTCTTTGCAAAAAAGACCTTTTCGATGGCGACCTCATGGGGGGAATATTCTCTTATAATGTCAGCAAGGTTGGCGTAAAGTTCTTTCAGCCTTACATCCAGCGGCTGTTTAGAAGACAGCATTATTCTTCCCGATGCAACATAGACAGTGTCGGTGTTTGAGTTTATCCCGAGCTGCTCGGGATGGACTCTCTTTATTATTCCATAGCCGCAGACAATACTACCCGGATCAATGCCGAGTATAATCCTTGACTTATTTTTTTCTTGGCGCCTCAAAAAGTATCTCCTCCACCATCTGGCAGAGGACATGGCCAAGCGTTATGTGGGTTTCCTGAATTCTCGGGGTGTTATCAGAGGGCACAACAAACGCGTATGTAGCCTTTGCTGCGAATTTCTCTCCTTTGGCTCCGGTAAATGCTATGGATTTTATTTTCTTTTTCTTTGCCACGTCCATCGCCTTAAGCACATTTGCTGAGCCTCCGCTCGTGCTTATGGCAATAACAATGTCGCCTTCTTCTCCGAGGGCCTTAAGCTGCTTTGCAAACACATCAGAATAATCATAATCATTTGCAATAGAAGTAATGACTGCCATATCAGTATTAAGGGCAATTGCAGGAAGGCTCGGCCTTTCCTTTTTGAATCTGTTAATAAATTCAGCCGCTATATGAGAAGCGTCTGTTGCGCTGCCGCCATTGCCAAAGAGAATAAGTTTTTTGCCGTCGTTAAATGTGTCAGCTATGGCTTTTGACACCTCAATTATAGCGTCAACGTTCTCTTTTATAAACTGTTCCTTGACCTTTATGCTTTCTTCAAATGCCTTTAAGATTTTTTCTTTCATAAGTGTATTGATAGAGTAATTTAATTATGCCTTACCTGTCAATTGATTTTTAGGGTAAAATATGACTAAAGGGCGTAGGGAATCATGAATATCCAGAGAAACGGCCAGTTAACAGACAACATGGGAAGGGCGTCAAGACTGCGCGAGATATTTGGAACCCTCTGCGAACGTAACAAAGATATCCCTGTAATAGTTGAAGGAAAGAGAGATGCAATTGCGCTCAGGGAGCTCGGGCTTCAGGGAGAGATACTCACACTTCACAGCGGGCAGCGCATATACGACTTTTGCGAAGCGATCTCGGATAAGTTTCACCGTGTGATAATACTCCTTGACTGGGATGAAAAAGGAGAAAGTCTAAATAAAGCCCTATGCAGGCACCTGAATGGGCAGTGGGAAGAATTCTCGGCGTTCAGGGAATTGATAAAGATACTATGCCAGAAAGAAATC
>JAZDJF010000064.1:0-2949 GCA_043804165.1 Nitrospirota bacterium | reverse complement strand
TATCCCAAGCTTTTTGGCAAGCACAGAGACGGTTCTGGCTCTTTTCTCTTTCTCAATAACAATATCCCATCCCTTAACCTCGCACCCTGCCTGCTCTTTATATCTGAAGTCAGTAACAAAAAAATTCGCGGCCTTCGTTATCAACAGAAATCCTGAAGAGCCTCTGAATCCTGTAAAATACCTGACATTATTTATATCAGTTACAAGAAACCCGTCAATGCCTTTAAAAAACGCTCTTATGCTGGCAAGCCGTGAATTCATCGGGCTTAGTTAGAAAGAATGGTTTTTACAGCCCTGAGGGCAAGAAGATAGCTGTTTCCGCCAAAGCCGCTTATCTGGCCTGTTGCAACCTCGGCGATATAGGATTTTCTTCTGAATTCTTCACGTTTATGAATATTAGAGATATGCACCTCAACAGCAGGCTTGCCCACTGCTGATATGGCATCTCTTATTGCAATACTTGTATGCGTATATGCAGCAGGATTTATTATAAGCGCATCGTAATCTTTCTTCTGTATGGCATCTATCATTTCGGCCTCGCTGTTTGACTGCATTATCGTAAGCTTCATGCCGAGTTCCGCAGCAAGTGCCGTTAATTTATTGTTCACATCATCAAGGGAAAAAGTCCCGTAAATCTCAGGCTCTCTTTTCCCAAGCATGTTCAGATTAGGCCCGTGAATGACTAAAACTTTCAAAATACCTCCTCTCAAACTCAGGGTTCAGGTGTTAGGGCTCAGGTTTCAGCTATTTAAAAACTAAGACCTGACACCTGGAACCTAAAACCTAATAACTGCCGTATTTTATCAGTTTTACTTACCTAAACTCAACTGTTTCCTCCCTCGGCATCCATTGAAACTCAGGGTTCAGGTGTTAGGGCTCAGGTTTCAGCTATTTAAAACTAAAACCTGATACCTGGAACCTAAAACCTAATAATAAGCATACTAAAGTTTTAACAGAGCAAGCCCTGAAACAGGGTCAAGCTCTCTTACAGCATTAACTCCTTCTATCTCCACAATAACTGCCTCAAGGACAAGAAATGTCTCTGCTTTTTCTCTAAGACATCCGACTTTGACATTATCCCTTTTCCCGAATGCGCCATGAAGATGCACCTTTGGCTCATCACCCTGATAAAATATTGTGCCGACCCCCAGTATCTCATGGCTTTCTCCGAGTTCCCTCCACATTGGAACAGGAGGCATGACATCTTTCTCAGGACCTACAACGATTTTTCCTTCACGCATCCCTCCAACAAGATAAACAACAGCAGCCTTTATGTTCTCCTTTTTTGCTATACCCGTAAGATTGGAAATCACATCCTCTTTGTCTTCAAACCTTGCAACTACAACCCGTCCTGCCCTGCCGACCTGATACTTCATAAAATTCGTCTCCTTCTATGCTTTCTTTCTACGGGCTATTATATCATGCGGCTAAAAATCAAAGGACGTAAAGCAAAGGACGTACGTAAAGGGGCAAAGATTGACCCAATTTTTGAAAAAGCAATGGCAGAAGAAAGGCTAACTGAGGATTTGAGCGGACGGCCAATAGCCGCCGCTGATTTAGGTCGTCGCGCAGAGTCCGTGTAATAATAAAACAAGCTAATAATCCGCTCAAAATAAAAAAGGCCGTGACAGTTGTCACAGCCTTTTGTTTAATCAAAAAATTCTAATTACTTCTTCTCTTCTTCTTTTTCCTTCGCCTTGTCTTTCTTCTTTTCCTCTTTAGGCTTCTTTATACTTTCGTAGTCTATAAATTCAAGAATAGCCATCGGTGCTCCGTCATTAACCCTGTTCCTTGTCTGCACTATTCTCAGGTAACCGCCGTTTCTGCCGCTAAACCTCGGCGCTATCTCGCTGAACAGCTTTGACACAACAGTCCTGTTCGGAACATATGAAAGCACAAGGCGTTTTGAATGGAGGTCGCCTTTTATCCCCATGGTGACAATTCTCTCTGCAATCCCTTTCGCGGCCTTTGCCTTTGCAAGCGTCGTCTCTATCCTCTGATGCTCAAATAATGAGGAGACTATCCCCTTCAGAAGCGCCTTCCTCTGGTTTGCCGTTCTTCCGAATAACCTTCCGCTAACTTTATGACGCATCTTGTCCTACACTCCTGACCTGTGAAACTGCCATCTTGCTCAGCAGCATATCCCTGTCAACCTTCATGCCGAAATTAAGCCCCATGTTCTGAAGCATTTCCTTTATCTCATTAAGGGACTTCCGACCGAAATTTTTTGTCCTCAGCATCTCTGACTCTGTTCTTTCAACAAGGTCTGCAATAATCTTGATGTCCGCATTTCTCATGCAGTTATATGCCCTTACAGAAAGCTCCAGTTCATTAACGCTCTTCAGAAGATTAGGATTAAACGCCGGCGCATCTCCTGCGGAAGCTGCACTGCTGCTCATTTCAAACCCTATGTTTTCCTCGTCTTGTTCAAGCATGAAAATACGCATATGGTCTATAACTATAGCCGCAGCCTGAGAGACTGCTTTTTTAGGCGTTACGCTTCCATCCGTCCATATCTCCATCACAAGCCTGTCGTAGTCTGTTGCCCTTCCAACTCTTGCCTTCTCAACCCAAAAATTCACTTTCCTGACCGGGCTGAAAACAGAGTCTACCGCGATCATGCCGACAGGAAGCTCTTCTTCCTTGTGAATTTCAGCTGATACATACCCTCTGCCTTTCTTGATGTACATCTCAGCCTCAAAGAGAGCCCCTTTGTCAAGGGTGGCTATAAGCTGTTCAGGATTAAGGATCTCAACACTTGAATCAACCTGAATATCATTGCCTTTAACTTCACCCGGGCCCTTAACCTTGATTGTGGCGATCCGCTTTCCATCAGCGTGCATCTTGACCCTGAGCTTTTTTATGTTCAGGATAATGTCCACCACATCTTCTTTAACGCCGGTAATGGATGAAAGCTCATGAACAGAACCGGTTATTTTTACTGCTGTT
>JAZDJF010000063.1:0-7142 GCA_043804165.1 Nitrospirota bacterium | reverse complement strand
TTCCATAGGCGTATTTTTCAATATGCGGTTTATGTATGCCTCAAGTTTTTCTCCTTTTATAAATCCGTTGTCAGGTATTGTCAGGTCAGCGACATCGCCTTTTTCTATGGAGAATGAGAGTTTCTGGAGTTCAAATGCATTGTATCCATAGGCATAAAGCGAGCCGACGAAACTCCCCGCGCTTGTGCCGATTATCATGTGCACCGGAATCTTGTTTGATTCAAGCACCTTGAGAACTCCAATATGCGCAAATCCCTTTGATGCTCCTGCGCCGAGGACAACTGCAATCTTTACGGGCGGCAGAATAGGTTTAACTTCTTCTTTTGGGGCGCATGAGAAAATAAAAGTGACAAGGAAAAAATTGATTAAAAATCTTGATGCATTAATCATCTCAGCATATCCTCGGAAGCTGTTCGCCTGAAAGCATATCTATCATGCGTGTTCCGCCGATTCTTGTTTTCAGCAAGACTTTTCCTTCGGGCGATTCAGAGACTTCGCCGATAATATTAGCGTCTTTTCCCAAAGGGTTTTTCCTCAGTATCGCAAGCAGGCTTTCAGCTGTATCTTTCCTGACAACAGCTATTAAAATACCTTCATTTGCAATGTAAAGAGGGTCAATACCTAAAAGTTCAGATGCGCCTCTTACTCCGTCCGGAACAGGGATTGACGCTTCTCTTATAGTAAAACATAGGCCTGATTCAAGAGCCATTTCCTTGAGTGTCGTAGCCAGTCCTCCCCTCGTAGGGTCTCTCATTGCGTGCACACCGCCGTATCCGATAATCTCCTGCACCATCTGATTCAGCGGCGCTGTATCACTCAGGACAGGAGGATTAAAACTCAGCCCGTTTCTTTCAGCCATGACAGCAACTCCGTGGTTGCCGATTGTTCCGCTTACGATGATTTTATCCCCTGACTTTATATTTGAGGGTGAGATATTTACTCCGTCGTCAAGGATTCCGATGCCTGATGTGTTTATGAATATCCCGTCTCCCTTTCCCCTGTTGACAACCTTTGTGTCGCCTGCAATGATATTTACCCCTGATCTTTTGGCAGCGTCTGCCATTGACGCGAGAATCTTTTTCAGGTCATTCATTAAAAATCCCTCTTCAAGTATTAATCCTGCGCTCATGCAAAGAGGTTTTGCGCCGACCATTGAGATGTCATTCACCGTTCCGTAAACCGCAAGTTCTCCGATATTTCCTCCCGGGAAAAAGACAGGAGAGACAACATAAGAGTCAGTTGTAAAGGCAAGCCTAATAGGTGAATGGGACAAATCAACAATCGCAGCGTCTCCAAGGCTCTTCATCTCAAATTCAGGGACAAAATACTCCCTTATCAGCTTATGCATTGCAGTCCCGCCGCTTCCATGCGCAAGAAGGATTTTATCCACTGAACCCTCCGTATTTGTAATATGCGGCGCAGCTTCCTTCTGTGCTTACCATGCACGCTCCGACAGGGCTTTCAGGTGTGCATACCCCTGCAAACAGCGGACATTCATCAGGTGTTTTCATGCCTTTAAGTATCTCTCCGCATGAGCATCCATTCGGTTCCTGAGGACCTGAAATAAATAAGGTTTCAATCTTAATCACCGAATTTATGTCTCTGTGTTTGTATTTTTCTCTGAGTTTAAGTCCGCTCAATGGTATTGTCCCTATTCCTCTCCAGTATGCATCGCACGGTTCAAAATACTCATTAATGAGCGCCACTGCTTTAGGGTTTCCTTCTTCCCTCACAACCTTTTTATATTGTATTTCAACATCTGCCCTGCCGTATGCGATCTGTTCAAGAAGCATGTTTATTCCCTGAAGTATCTCTCCTGCTTCAAAGCCTGTTATCACTGACGGTTTATGATATTTGTCAGTTATAAACTTGTATGGCTTGCTGCCTATAATTGTGCTGACATGCCCGGGAAGTATAAAACCGTCAATTTTTACTTCGCCTGAACCCAGCAATGCGTCCAGAGCAGGGGGAACAAGTTTGTGAACAGAATATATGTAGAAGTTGCTTATTCCTCTTTTCTCCGCCTCAAACAGCGTGGCAGCTACAGAGGGAGATGTTGTCTCAAAACCTGTTGCAAAAAATACGATCTTTTTGTCTTTATTTTCCGCTGCAATCTTAAGCGCATCTATCGGAGAATACAGAACTCTTATGTCAGCGCCCTCTGCCTTAGCTTCAGAGAGATTTTTCTTGATGCCGGGCACGCGCATCATGTCGCCGAAAGTCGTGAATATAACATTTTCTTTTCTTGAGATTTCCATTGCCTTCTCAATATCCTCAACTGCGGTGACGCACACCGGACACCCGGGACCGCTTATAAGGCTTAACCCATCAGGCAGCAGTTCCCTGATGCCCTGCCTGAATATAGCAGCAGTATGGGTGCCGCAGACTTCCATCAGCCTTACCGGCTTTCCGATTTGCTTTGTAAGATTTTTTAATGTTTCAACTGCCAAGCTCAATGATAACTCCTTTTATTTCTTTGTCTGGGATGATGACTGCTTTATCCTTTCCCTCACTATGTATGCCTGCCCCAGCGATATGCCTGCATCATTGGCAGGCACCTTTTCATTAGTATAAACATTCATCCCTATTGATTTCAGCCTGTCTATAGTATTTTTGAGAAGATACATGTTCTGAAAAACTCCGCCGCTTAAAACTACATCATGCAGCTTATGAATCATGCCGAGCCGCTGGACGACTCCGGCGATGATTGTGACTATGGTGTTGTGGAACTTAGTGGCGATAATATCTTTCCCGATTCCTTTTGTCGCATCCTGTATCAGCCTGAACAGAGTCAAACAAAAGTCTATTTCAATCCTGTCTTTCAATCCGATATCAGCGGGGTAGTCTTCCTCTATGTTATCTGTTGTATAAGATTCAAGCGCCATTGCTGCCTCGCCTTCAAAGGTGTTTGTGTCGCATATCCCAAGTATTGCCGAGACTGCATCAAAGAGCCTTCCTGCGCTTGATGAAAGGGGTGAGAAATCTCTGTTGTCAATGATTCCTAAAATAGCGTTTATCCTGTCACTGCCGTATTTTTCAATGAAGCCTATGGACTCCAGATAGTGCATCACCTCATCTCCTGTGATATATCTTATGTAGCTGACCGCAACTCTCCACGGCTCTCTGATTGCCATCTCTCCTCCCGGAAGGGGGATGTATTTAAAGTGTCCTACCCTCTTAAAGTCATCTATATCGGCAATCAGGAATTCACTTCCCCATAGATTCCCGTCAGTTCCGTAGCCTGTGCCGTCAAATGCCACGCCTATGACTTTTCTCTTTATTCCATTTTCTGCCATGACAGATGCAATATGCGCATAATGATGCTGAATTCCATGATATTGAATTTGAGATTTACCCGCCTCGGACGAGTTCGCCTGAGGCGAAAGATTTGAAATTTGAGATTGCGAAAGCGCCCATTTTGTTGAAAGATAATTAGGATGCAGGTCATATCCTACCGCAACAGGGTTCACCCTGTAAACTTTTTTTAGATTGCTGAGGCTCTCTTCAAAAAATTTTACAGTCTCGTAATTTTCCATATCTCCTATGTGATGGCTTGGAATAGCATAGCTTCCTTTTGTGAGGGTAAATGTGTTTTTTAAATCAGCGCCGCAGCCGAGCACTTCGGGACCATCATTGTCCAGAGATATGGGTTCAGGCGCATAGCCCCTTGAACGACGGATAAAAAACAGTGATGCGTGAGGCGTAATGCGTGACGGCTTTCCATTTAACTCATTACACATTACGGATAACGTATTACGAACTTTTACCACTGAGTCATCTACACGCATGAAGATGCCCCTGTTATGGATAAGGAGGGCATCAACCATATCGGAGAATTTTGATACTGCCTCGTCATTGCTGACAACAATCGGCTCTTCTGAAATATTGCCGCTGGTCATTACAAGCGCAAGAAAGTTTGGAGTTAAGTCTCCACAGGCGACTCGTCCGCACTCGGGCGGACTCGCCGAGGAGAGCCGAGGCGAGAGTTCATAGTTAGGAGTTATAGGAGTTAATGGATAATAAAATAACAGGTAATGCAGCGGCGTGTATGGGAGCATGAAGCCGATATACAGATTATTAGGGCTGATCGAATCAGGCAAGAGCGCTGAGTTGTCTTGCGCAGTTTTTTTCCTGAGGAGCACAATCGGTCTCTTATTGGAGGTCAGGAGTTCTTGCTCTTTCTCCGATACCTCGCAGTATTTTTTTATTGTTTTTATGTCAGGAGCCATAAGCGCAAAAGGCTTGTTGCTCTTTCTTTTCCTTTCTCTCAATCTTTCAACCGCATCTTTGTTTGCAGCATCGCATGCGATATGAAAACCGCCAAGCCCTTTAACAGCAACAATAGCGCCTTGTTTTAAAATATTTATAGTTGATTCGATAGGATTTTCTTTTTCTTGAATTTTGAACTTTGAATCTTGAATTTTGAATTCTATCTGCGGCCCGCATACCGCACATGCATTAGGCTGGGCATGGAATCTCCTGTCAGAAGTGTTGTTGTATTCGCTTTCGCATTCATTGCACATTTTAAAAACAGACATGGTGGTGTTGTGTCTGTCATAAGGCACAGCATTTGTGATGGTATACCGCGGTCCGCAGTTAATGCAGTTTATGAAAGGGTAGAGATAACGCCTGTTACCTTTGTCAAGCATCTCTTTAAGGCAGTCATCGCATATTGAGACGTCAGAAGATATAAGCGTAAAACTTCCGCTGTCTCTGCTTTTTACTATCTCAAAATCTTTGTGCCCGTAAAAAGGCATAGGCGAAATATCAATCTTGTTTATCTCTGATAATGGAGGAGCTTCTTTTGGAAGCCTGCCTATAAATGACGTGATGTCTTTGCCTTCTATGTCAATTGCCACGCCGTCAGCGGTATTGGTTACTGTGCCTTTCAGGTTAAGGGATTTGGCAAGGTTATAGACAAAGGGTCTGAAGCCGACTCCCTGCACAACGCCTTTGATATTGATGAGGACACGGTTCATTTAACTTCTGATTTTTAACTTTTAACTTCTAACTTTCTCTGTCAACCAGTCCGCCCATTCCGCTATTCCTTTGCCTGTTTTGCATGAAACCTCAAATATTCTCAGCGAAGGATTTAAGGACATTGCGTCTTTCCTGATTTTCTCTGTGCTTGCATTTGTATATGGCAGAAGGTCTATCTTATTCAATAGCAAGGCTGATGATTCCTGAAACATAAGTGGATATTTTAACGGCTTATCATCACCTTCAGTTATGCTCAAGAGCATTACCTTCATATCCTCACCTATATTGAATTCCGCGGGGCATACAAGATTTCCTACGTTTTCGACAAAAAGCAGGTCAGTCTCCTTCAAAGGAAGAGATTCCAAAACCTCGTTAATCATGTTAGCATCAAGATGACATGCGCCGCCTGTATTTATCTGTATAACAGGGACTCCGAGACTGCTGATCCTTTCGGCATCAGCTGTGCCTGCAATGTCTCCTTCTATAACAGCGGTCTTTATTTTTCCGTTCAGCTCTTTTATGGTCTTTTCCAGCAGGGATGTCTTGCCTGCGCCGGGTGCGCTCATCAGGTTAATGACATAGACCCTTGCCTCGTCAAAAAGCCTGCGGTTTTCCGCTGCGATTCTCTCATTTGCCTCAAGTATCCTTGTCACGACTTTAACTTTCATTCAAAAACCCCCTAAGTTGTCATTCCTGCCCCATATCAATGTACGGGATAAACTCCAGCAGGAATCTATATCATTATCTTTTCTGGATTCTCTACGAGTCATAGACCCGTTTACACGGGAATGACATCTTACTAAAATACTTCCATATCTATGATTTCAAGTTCACGCCCTGTTTTTATATTAAATGATGTGCTGCTGCATTCAGGGCAGCACAGGATATACTTTTCTTCTGTAACAAAATCTTTGCCGCAGTTGCTGCACAATCCGCTTACAGGTATTTCATTTATTATAACGCTTGCTTCTGCTGCAATTGTGTCTGCCTTGACGGCATTGAATGCAAAAAGGAGGGCGTCGATCATTATGCCCGACGCCCTCCCTATTCTCAGCCGTATTGATTCTATCCTGTTATAACCTGCTTTCCTGCAGTTGTCAACGGCAATCTCAAGCACGCTCAGCGCAATAGAAGCCTCATGCATTATCAGGTCTAACCTTTGGAGAGCCTCTCTTTTTCTTTTTCGTATGCCTTTTTGCCTGCTTCAACTGCTGTAGTAATGGCGGATTTCTTTTCCTCGTAAAAGTCTTTTCCTTCCTCCCCTGTTGATGTTACGCTCTTTTTGATATCTTCAACGTAGTCTTCTGCCTTTTCCCGCATATCATCTGCGAATTCCTTTATCCTTTTTCTGGTCTCGCTTCCAGACTGCGGCGCCAAAAGCATAGCAAGCCCTGCTCCTACAATCCCTCCCAAAAGAAAGGAAAGAAATACCGTGCCTGCGCTGTGTCCATCATTGTCTCTCATTTGTTACCTCCTTTTGTCAGAAAATTCTTTATTAAGACTTCAAGCGCTGTTCTTATCCCAACCCTTAATCCCGAAACCTTTATTATGGCATCCGAACTGACTTCATTTAAAAGCACGCTTATTTTTTTTAAGTTCTGTCCGATATCCCTTGCGCTGCCTGATACCAGTCTTATGTCCTCTGTGACAGAATTTACATCATCAGTGATCTTTCTCGTGCTTTTCAGTGTCTGCTGGAGTTCTTCCAGAGCGGGTTTCAGGGAATCCTCTGTTGTCCTCAAAAAATCTGTGAGCGCCCTTGCTGATTTCCTCAGTTCAAGCAGCGCATATACGAGAAAGCATACAACTATTAAAAAAGCGATTGTCATGAGTGCAAACCATATCTGGTTCATCGTCCCTCCTCAAGTCAATTATATCACAAGCATAAATAAGGTCAAAGGTAAAAAATTTTTTCCTGCGTCTAACTTTATTGGTTGTGATTGACAAAGCAATAAATACTATAATATCTTATATGCCTGTGAATAGTGTAGAATAAATAAAATAAGGAAATTGATCTCACAAATGCTTTCCCCATTGATTATAAAAGGCAAAGCCATTTCGCTTCCTATTATTCAGGGCGGTATGGGAGTAGGAGTTTCCCTTTATCCTCTTGCAAGCGCTGTTGCGAGGGAAGGCGGGCTGGGCATTGTATCAAGCGCAGC